>CAIOHM010000290.1 GCA_903858055.1 uncultured delta proteobacterium | reverse complement strand
GGGGCCGCCTCGCGCCGCCTCGAGGAGGCCCGCCTCGCCCCCGCTTCGGTCACGGTCATCACGCGCAGCGAGCTCGAAGCCTTCGGCTACCCGACGCTCTCCGAGGCGCTCCGCGGCGTTCGCGGCCTCTTCCTCTCCGACGACTCGGTCACGCAGTCGACCGACGTGCGCGGTTTCGCGGAGGCGGGCGGGTACTGCTCCGGGGTCCTGGTGCTCCTCGACGACAAGCCGCTCAACAACCCGTACTTCGGCGGGGCCTGTTCGGGCGTCGAGACGATCGCGACCCTCGACGACGTCGAGCGCATCGAGGTCGTGCGCGGTCCTACGTCCGCGCTCTTCGGTACCGGAGCTTTCCTCGCGACGATCCAAATCGTCACGCGCGCGGGCGCTTCGGAGCGGCGCGCGGAGCTTCGAGCGGCGACGTACGGCGACGTGGTCGGGCGCGTCGGTGCGCGCTTCGACGCACCGACACGCGCGGGCTCGCTGTTCGGGTCCGTGACCGTCGGCGCACTGACCGCATCGCCTCGCTATTTTCCTGACTTCCGCGCCGGCTCGGATGCGAGCGAAGTCACGAACGACGTGCGCGAAAAGCCCCTCGATGGCTGGCTCGACAACGGCGCCATCGGCCGAACCACCTCGGCGATGCTCGGCTACGACTCCTCCGCCTGGAAGCTCCGATTCTATACGCATCAGAACGCGCGCGTCTTCGCGTCGGCGCCCTACGCGGTGGTCGTCAACGACCCGCGCTCGAAGCAGACCGAGACGCGGTTCTCCTTCGACGCGCGCTACGCCGTGCCGTTCGCGGAAGGCACGGCCTCGTTGCGCGCCTCCGCGACCATCTTCAACCTCGACGCGCGTTACGTGTACCGTGCACCCGTCGGCATCGAGTACGAGGAGTTCCGAGGGACCGGCCTCGCGACCGAGGCGCGCTGGGACGGAGCCCTTTTCGGTGCGCGTGCGTCGCTCGGCGCCGAGCTCAAGAGCCAACTCCGCGCACGCCTGCAGACCGGGAACGAGAACGACGGGAACACGCTCAACGCGACAGACGCCGCGCACTACGCGGGGGCATTTGGTCAGTTCAACTTCGACGTGGCGCGCGGCGTTCACGTCACCGCCGCCACGCGCTTCGACTACGACCCGCGCGTTCCAGACCCGAACCTCTGGCTCTTCACCTCGCCGCGCGTCGCGATCGTGAGCGAGCGCATCGAGGGAGGGACGACGAAGCTGCTCTTCGGCAAAGCGTTTCGCGCGGCCACGACGCTCGAGCGCGTCTACACGGCGAGCGGCTGGCTCTCGAATCAGGCGATCGAGCCCGAGCAGGTCGTGAGCCTCGAGCTCCAACATCGCCAAGAGTTCGGGCGAATCGCGCTCACGGGTGCGGCCTTTGGCAACCGCATTCAGAACGTGATCCTCTTGCGCGAGGTCGAGCCCGGCACGTTCCAGTTCGGCAACAGCCGCGACGACATCACCGTCTACGGACTCGAGGGCGAGGCGCGCCTCCAGCTTCCGAGGGCGATGCAGCTCTCGGCGCAAGGGTCGCTCTCGCGGCGCACGAGCGTAGGCGACGAGGTCGACATCGACGTGAACATCCCGCGTTGGCTCGCGGGCATGAAGTTCTTGGCGCCGCTCTCCGTGGCAGGGGCTACGTTTGCCGCGCGCGCGACGCTGGAGGGTGGGCGCCGCATGGCCTCCGCGCGGCCGTGGGGCGCGTCCTCGACGGACTCATCGGCGCGCGTCGACACCGTGTTGAGCTTGCC
>CAIOHM010000289.1 GCA_903858055.1 uncultured delta proteobacterium | reverse complement strand
TGACCGAGAGGCGCGGCGTGTTCACGGCGTGTAGACCCCGTCGAGGCTTTGGCGCATGAAGCGGTACGCGCTCGGGTGCAGCTGCCCGAAGAGGATCGGGCGCGCTTGCGGCGGCGTGCGGTCGACGCGCAGCGCCTTGTCTTGCTCGTCGATTTGGCGGCCCACGATCTCGCGCTCGCCGCGCGGGGCGTTCGTGCTGATGCCGCCGTGGAACTGGTGGAACGAGCCCTCGCCGAAGAGCAGGTAGTAAGGCGTATTCGGCGCCTCGAGCACGTTCTTGTAGAGTGCAAGGTTGGCCATGCCGCCGCCGAGGTCGTCGTAGCGGGCGTCCATGCCGCCGAGCGCGTTCCACTTGGCGACGGATACGCCGAGGAAGTTGCTCTCGTGGTTCGGGCGGAAGAAGCCGGCGGCGCACGACAACGCGAAGACCGCGATCTCGAAGAGGCGGTAGCCGTCGGAAGGCCAGGCGATCTCGTCGAGGAGCTTCGCCTCCGCGGCCTCGTCGTAGCCCTCGTTCACGGCCACCTGCTGGGGCTTGTCGCCGAGGTGGTATCCCGGCACGCAGACCGCTGCGTTCGGCGCGATGCGGAACGCGTCGAGTGCAAGGCGCACCACGCCCGGCGTCACCATGCGCGCGCCGTCGATCATGATGACCACGTGGCTGCCGCGCGCCTGGGCCGCGCCGAAGTTCACCGCGTGCACCGGCGTGCGCTGCGTCTCTTCGCGCCGGAAGTAGCGCACGTTGCCGCCGGTCGCGCAGGCACGCGCCTCGCCGAGCTCCCATGAAGACGCGTTCTCGACGACGATGACCTCGTAGTCCTCCTCGCGGACGCCTTGTTGGTAGGCCACGCTCAGCGAGCGGAGCGTGCGCTCGGCTTGGTCTGCCATCTTGTAGACGATGACGACGAGCGAGAGGGTCGGGGTGGTGGCGAGCGTGTCGGTCATCGGAGCCTCTCAGCGGGCGATCGCGCGGAGCTGTGCGTACGTGCGCGCGAGGTCGTCGGTGAGTGGCGCCTCGACTTGGCCATGGTGCTTGAGCTCGTTGCTGAAGAAGCGGTCTTCCGTCACCGGTCGGAGGCCGAGCTCCACGAGCATCGCGTCGAGCTTCGCGAGCAGCACCGCTTCGTCCTCGTCGAAGCAAAGCACGGGGAAAGGGCGCTCCGCGTGCAGTTCGAGCAGCGCTCGGTTGTAGCGGTGCCAGAGGTCGTAGGCGTTCGCCACCGGCAGCCCGGCGCGTGCCTCGAGCGAGCGGCGCACCGCGTCGGGGTGTCGAAAGATGCCCACGAACTCCATCGTCGGCACGAGGCGTCGCCACCCGGAGATGAGAAGCGTGGCGCGCGGATCCTTGAAGCCCCAATGGGGACAGCCGTCGTAGCCCGCCACGAGGTCCTTCGCGCGTGCCACGTGCTCGTCGCTCCAGCGCACCTCACCCGCGGGCGGATCGTTCCAGGCACAGCCGTTCGCCGCGAGGATATCGTCGTGAAGCGTGACGAAGTCGATGTTCTCGCGGTTGCCCTTGACGTTGTACCGATTCCACTCGCTGTACTTGCCGAGCTCGAGCCCCGCCTGCTGAAGCGAACCGGTCAGGAAGCTCGTGCCGCTCCGATGCATCCCGACGACCATCGTGACGCGCTGACGTTGTCCTTCGGTCGCGTTCATGCCTGCTGGATCTCCTCGGCGAAGCCCGTCGCCCCCCTCGGCCCTCTATCGCCTGGCCACGGGCGGCGCAACGGCTGCGTCGGCTCCTTGCGCGTCGCCGCGGCGTGCGTCAACGCGGGAGGTTCCAGCGTTCGGCCAGCACGCGCCCCTCGCGTGCCGCCCGGCGGCGCGTGGCCCAGCGCGTGTTGTCGTCGCCGCGCGAGTAAGACTCGTGGTGCACGAGGCACGCGTGCGGTGTCCAGACGTTCTCGAGGCCGAGCGCGCGGAGCTTGAAGCAGAGGTCCACGTCGTTGAACGCGACGGCGAGGTGCTCCTCGTCGAAGCCGCCCGCCCGTTCGAACGCCTCACGTCGCATCACCATGCACGCGCCCGTGACCGCCAGGCAGCGCTGGGTGGTGACGAGACGCCGCTCGGGGCCCGGGTGGTCGCCCGGATAGAGGCGGTAGGCGTGGTCCGGGTTGCCGTTGCCGTCGAGAACGACGCCCGCGTGCTGCACGAAGCCGTCGGGGTACAGCAGCTTCGCACCCACGGCGCCGACGCCTGGGCGGAGCGCGTGCCGCACCAGGACCTCGAGCCACGAGCCCTCGAGCACCTCGAGGTCGTTGTTGAGGAATGCAAGGACCTCGCCGTGGGCTTCGCGAACGGCTCGGTTGTTGAGGGCGGAGTAGTTGAAGGGCCTGTCGTCGCGCAGCACGCGTGCGACGCCGCGCGCTTCGAGGGAGCGCAGGTACGCGAGCGCCGCAGGATCGCGCGAGCCGTTGTCGACGATCACGAGCTCGAAGCTCGGGTAGCGGGTCTTCGCGAGGATCGAGTCCACGCAGGTGCGAAGGACGCCGGGCGCGTCCCGCGTGGGCATGATGAGCGAGACGGTCGGCGGTGTCGTGGGCAGCGGGTGGTCGATGCGCACGGTGCCCGCGGCGAGCCCGGGCACCCAGGAAAAGGCCTGACCGCGTGCGCAAAGCGATCGGAGGAGGTCGTCGTGCTCGCGCTGCTCCTCGCGCGATCGGTCTTCGCACGCGCGCGTGGTGTGTGCGAGCGCGTGAGGAACGTGTCGATGCGCGTGCGCGGGCGCCCCTTCCATGGCCGACCACGCGACGGCGAGCGGCGAAGCCGACGTGAGCGCTCCTCGAAAAGCCTCGCCGCGCACCGCGATGAGCGGAGCAAGGAAACCCGTCTCCAGCGCGCGCTCGGGGTTCCAGTGCGCGTCGCGCCGCACGCGGCCAAGGCGGACGCCGCCCGCGTCCACCCGCACGTCGTCGCAGGTCACGAGACGGGTCTCGGGCGCGGCGAGCAGTTCGGCGCACAGCCACTCGACCGCCTCGTCGCACGGGATCGCTCGTCGTGCATCGACCACCACGACCGCGGAAGCGCTCGAAGCCGCGCGCGACAGCGCTTCGTCCAGGACCCCGCGCACGGCGCACACACGTCGCGGCCACGGCACGGGCGCGAAGGCCGCTTCGAGGCGTGCAAGCTCTTCACTCGTCGCGTGCGTCGCGTGAAGCAACACGACCACTCCGCGACGATCGAGGTCCTCGCGCGCCTGCGCGCTCAGCGCGGCGCGTGCGGCCACGAGGGCTTCGCTCGCGGCGGCTGCTTCCGCGCGCGCCTGCAGGTCCTCGGGAACGCGCGGCGCGTGCACGCGGAGTCGACCGCTCGCGGCGTACGCGCCCGCGAGGTCCCGGAGGACGTTGCCCCAGGAGAGCCCTACGCCGGCGCAGGCGCCCGTGCCGCGAAACTTCCAAAGGTCGTGCACGGCCCAGCCGGCCATGCGCACGCGGCGCCCGAGTTCGCCGAGCGAACGAAGCCGAAGCCCGCGCACGATCGCTTTTCCCGTTCCCTCGAGCGGGACGAAGCGAAGCTCGCGCACCGAACGGGGGAGCTCCAACACGAGCGCGATACGCCCCGCCCGCGTCATCGGTACGGGGTACGACACGCGCGCCCCGTCGTCGCCATGCGCTTCGAGCCTGGCGAAGAGCTCGGCGCCACGTCGCTCGCAGGTGCCTGTAAGATACACCCAGCCTCCGGGGAGACCCGACCCGTCGCTCGGGAGGAGACGAAAAGTGGGTTCGTCACCGGTGCAGCGGTAGGCCGCGCGGTCGGTGGGGTCCGGGGTCACCCCCGCGAGGGCCTCGAGGCGAAGGTCGATCGCGCCGCGCGTGAGCAGTGGAGCGACGACGCTCACGGACGCCTCAAGAACACGCGCGCCACGGGGCGCAGCACTTGGTCCACGAAGCGCTCGAACCGCGTCTTTTTCCGCGCGCTCTCGGCCTCGAGCTCGTCGAGCACCGCCTCCGCGGTCGTGCGTTGCCCCGTGCGGCCGCTCACGTAGGTCGGGTAGGCGAGGTACGTGCCCGCGACGAGCTCGTCGAGCGTGAGTCGACGGGTGCGTCGCGCGAGGGGCGTCGTGTCGCAGGTGAGGCCCCAGCCCGCAAAGAAGGGCTGGCCGTGGCACGTGACCTCCTTGCCGCGCAGCAGCGCTTCGAAGCCCGTCTGCGAGGTCATCACGTGCACGGCATCGACGAGCGGCAAGAGCGCTCCCATCGGCGCGTCGGCGATCACTTCGTCGCATAGCTTCGCGGCGCCGTCTTCGCCCGCACCCGCGCCACGGAGGCCCGCGACCACGTCAGGGTGAGGCTTGTAGACGATGTAGGCGTGGGGGTCTGCCGCACGCGCTGCCCTGAGCAAGTCCATGTTTCGACGCACGCGCGGCGAGCCGAAGGCGAGGGACGCGTCGCTCTCCACTTGGCCGGGCACAAGCACCACACGCTTTGCGTGCGCGGGCCGTACCCAGGGCGCACCGCCTACGTTGTACTTCGTCGTACCGCGGACCACGACGCGTTCGCGCAGTGTTCGAGCGCGCGCGAGCATCGCGTCGTCGAACGATGCATGTTGCAAGAGGTGCTCGAGGTCCGACGCCGTCGTTGCATCGAAGTAGATGCCGCGCGTGTCGAAGGCGAGCGAACGCGGGCGCACGAGATCCGCTCCGAGCCCCACCGAGCGAAGGAAGCCGTCCTCGACGCGCACGACCTGCACGGTGCTGGGAAGGCCCGCGGGCGCCTCGCTGCGGCCCCAGA
>CAIOHM010000288.1 GCA_903858055.1 uncultured delta proteobacterium | reverse complement strand
GGGCGCGTTCGCCGTCGCGCTCGGGGCGAAGGGGCCTCGCCTCGAGAAAGCCCAGGCGCTCGTCAAGACGGCCGAGCGTCGCCTCGGAACGGGGACCGCGGTGCTCGAGGCGGCGACCCGCGCGCGCACGGCGTGCTTGAGCCTGCATGCGCTCGAGAGCGCGCGCGCCGCCGAGCGTCGTGTGACCACGCTCGAGCGTGGCATCGACCTCGCCGCCTCCATGGGCCTCGAGGCCACGCGCGACGCGATCGGCCTGACCTTCGCGGTCGACGAGGGCGAGAGCGAGGGCGACGCGCTCGCCTCGTTCGTGAAGGCGTTCGGCGGCGCGGCGCTCGTGGTCGAGCGGTGGAGTGAGCCGCACACGGGAGCGGCCCCCGAGCCCGCGACGGTCGCGCTCCAGCGTGGGCTCCCCGGGGGTGACGCGGCCCTCGTCGTGGCACCGAAGATGGTGCTCGCGGACCACGGCAAGCGTCGCGTGCTCGTGCGCGTCGCACCGCGCTTCGGAGCCCCCGCGGACGACACGACTTCCGCCGTGCAGGAACCGTGATAAGCCGCGCGCCATGAGCGGTGGCGCGCGGTTCTTTTCAGCCGATGCGGTCTTCCTCGGGGAGGGACCGCTGCTCGATCGCGGCGCCGTGATCGTCGACGCGAGCGGCGCGGTGCTCGCGGTGGGGTCGCGCGAGGCGATTGGCGCAGCGCACGCGGGCCTCACGGAAGAGCGCATGCGGGGTGTGCTCATGCCCGGCCTCGTGAACGCGCACACGCACCTCGAGCTCTCGGCGCTCCGGGGCCGCACCACCCCAGGCCGCGGCTTCGTGGCGTGGGTCGACGGCATGCTCGCGGCCCGCACGGAGGTCGACGAAGGCGAAGAGAGCGAGGGCATCGCGCGCGGCGTCGCAGAGCTCGTGGCGGCGGGGACGGTCGCCGTCGGTGAGGTCACGAACACGCTCGCAGCCGTGTCGGCGCTGCGCCGTGCGAACCTCGCAGGCTACGTGTTTCACGAGGTCTTCGGGCTCCACGAGGGGGCGGCGCTCGCCCGTGTCGACACCATCGCGCGCGAGGCGGAGGCGTTCGGCTTCGATGCCGACGCGGCCTTGCGCTGGGCGCCCTCGCCGCACACGCTGCACACGACGCACCCGCACGCCGTCGCGGCGATGGTCGCGCGCGCGCGATCCCGCGGCGATCGGTTCTCGGTGCACCTCGCGGAGCATGCGGCCGAGCGTGCGGCGCTCGAGCACGGCACGGGTCCGATGGTCGCGTGGCTCGAAGCCCGCACGAAGACGCCGCGCGAGAGCTTCGGCGGGCACGAGGCGGGTCCCGTCGCCGTCGCCGATTCGCTCGGTCTGCTCGCCCCCGACGCGCTGCTCGTGCACTTGACCGACGCGCGCCCCGACGAGCTCGATCGCGTCGCACGAAGCGGCGCTCACGTGATCTTGTGCCCGCGCTCGAACCTCTTCATCGAGACCCGCTTGCCGCCGCTCTCCGCCATGCGCCGTGCGGGACTCGCACCCGCCCTCGGCACCGACTCGCTCGCCTCGTGCCCCACGCTCGACGTGCTCGCCGAAGCGAAGGCGCTTCACGAGCGTTTTCCCGAGGTTCCCGCGGTCGAGATCCTCGCGATGGCGACGCTCAACGGCGCGCGCGCGCTCGGTCTCGCGGCGTCGCTCGGCTCCTTTGCGCCGGGCAAGCGCCCCGGCGTGCTCCTCGTCGAGGGAGCGATTCCCACGGGGCTCGACGCAGGCGTCTTCGCGCTGCGCCAGCCCATGAGCGCGCGCCGGATGCTCGTGGCCGCGGCGCCCAGGAGGGCTTCTTCATGATCCGCGAGAAGCTCGGCCACTACGCAAACCTCGTCGCCTTCTCCCACACGATCTTCGCGATGCCCTTCGCGGCGAGCGCCGTTGTCCTCGCGCATTCGGAGCCCCATGTGCCGCTCACGATCGCGCGCGTCCTCGCGCTCGTGTTCTGCATGGTCTCGGCGCGCAGCGCCGCCATGGCCTTCAACCGCTACATCGACCGCGACATCGACGCCGACAACCCGCGCACCTCGTCGCGCGACATCCCCGCGGGTCGTGTTTCCCCGCGCGAAGCGCTCGCGCTCACGATCGCCTCCTCACTCGCGTTCGTCGCGGGTGCTTCCGCGCTCGGCCGCCTCCCGGGCTTGCTCGCGCTCCCCGTGCTGGCGGTGCTTCTCGGCTACTCGCTCGCCAAGCGCTTCACCTGGGCCGCTCACCTCTGGCTCGGCGTCGCGCTCGCGCTCGCCCCCGGCGGCGCCTGGATCGCGATGGGCGCGGCTCCGAACCTCGGCATCGTCAGCCTCATGGTCGCGGTGGTGACCTGGCTCTTTGGCTTCGACGTGCTGTACTCGCTCCAAGACGAGCAGTTCGACCGTGCGCGCGGCCTCCACTCGGTGCCCTCGCGCTTCGGCATGCGGCGCGCGCTGTGGCTCTCGGGATTCGCGCACGTCGTGACGGCCCTCGCCTTCGCCGCGACAGGCCTGCTTCTGCACCGCGGGGCGTTTTACTTCGCCGCCGTGGCGCTCGCGACCGTGCTGCTCGCGTGGGAACACTGGATTGTCGGCGCCGGCGACCTCTCCCGCATCGACAAGGCGTTCTTCGACATCAACGCATGGATCGCCGTCGGGTTTTTCGCGCTTGTGCTCGCCGACGAACTGGCTCGGCGCTGACGACCCAACGGCGCGATGGCGGCGCCGGCGGCCGGCCCAGCCGTGAACGAACGAGCGCGCCCAAGCGTTTGTAATCTGCACCGGACCACTCGCCGGCGAGCGCGAGCGTCGCGAGGACGGCAAGGCCCGCGGCGGGCGCGACGACGAGCGCAGCGGCACGAGGACCCTCGGCCGAAGAAGGGAGCTCGAAGGCCACGCCGATGACGAGCGCGGCGCGCGCGAAGGTCGACCAAGGAAGCGCCCGCGGCACCGCACGTACGAGGAACGCGAACGCGAGGAACGCCTGAAGCGCGAACCCCGCGCCGAGCCAAAGCGCCATGCCGCGGAGCGCGTGCTCCCCGGTGCCGATCCCCAGCGTCCCGCCGACGATGACCGCGAGGCCGGAAGCTCCTGCGAGGGTCGCTCGGCGCGTCTGACCGAGGGCCACGAGCACGGTCGAGGCGAGCGCGCCGACGACGAGGAGCGCCTGCGCGGTCGCGAGGGGACGGAGCACGTCGATGCCGAGGCGCGCGACCTCGGCGCCGAAGGTCAGGCGCAAGAGCGGACCCGGCGCGGAGACGACGACGCCCACGAGGAGCGTGGCAAGGAGGACGCCCATGCGAAGGCCACGCCGCACGAGCCGCTGGAGCTCGCGGTGCCCGCCGCGGCTGTGCACGTTTGCGACGAGCGGGAAGAGCGTGAGCGAGATGCTCGCGACCAGCTGGTAGGGCAAGAGCGAGAAGAGCTGGCAGGCGCGGTAGACGCCGATCGATCGGTCGGCCTCGCCGGGCGCCATGCTGCGGAGGGCGAACACGCGGCCGAGGAGCACGACGTCGACCTGGAGCAGCAGGTTGGTGACGAGCTGCGCGCCCGCGAGCGCAGCGATCCCGGTGACGAGCGCGCGTGTACCGTCGTTCGAGGCCGAGAACACGTCGCGAGGCCGCACGAGGAGCGCGGCGATCACGACCATCGACCCGCCCGCGAGCACCGTTCCGGCCACGGCGCCGAGCGGACCCGACCCGAGAAGGCGCGCGCCAAGCACCCCGCCGCCGACGAGGCCCGCGGTGCGCAGGGTCGCTGCCGTCACGTCGAGGCCGGCTTGGGCCGCGAAGGACTGGCGACCGTTCAAAACGCCGACGAGGGCCGCGTACACGACGTACAGCCCGCACAGCGCCGCGCCGAGGCGCAGCGGGGCGAGGATCGCGGGCGCGTGCTGGAAGCTCGAGACCAGCGGCGCGGCGACGACGAGCGCGGCGACGACGGCGAGCGCGATCGCGATCTGCACGCGAAGCACGACGCCGAGACTTGGCGTGCCGGCGGCCGTCGCTCTGGATGCACTCTGCATAGAAGCGCCGACGGCGACGTTGTTGACCACGTTGAGCGGCGCCAGCACACGCGAGAGCATGCCGTAGCCTTCGAGGCCGAGCGCATTCGGGAGGAGCACCTGTTGCACGAGACCCGCGCCCAGGAAGAACACCTTCGCTGCGAAGAGGCGCGTGCTTCCGCGCGCGAGAGAAGCTTCGCTTGCGCTCATGGTGCCGTGCGCGGTGCCGGAGCAGCGGCCGCGCAAAGCTCGGCGGTGCGGCGCTCGATGCGGCGAAAGCGCTTGAGAACCTCGCCGAACGTGAAGCTGTCGTCGATGCCCTGCATGTCGAGCCACACGGCGAAGAAGTGAAAGACCTCGTTTGGGCCGCGCGGGATCATGACCTCGACGTTGTACTGCTGCGAGAGGCGATAACCGCCCGTGGCCGGGAACTTCGTGTAGCCGCGCGAGAGGTAGACCGGGTCGTTCGCGAGCCCGGAAATCCCTCCGCCGTAGACCGTGCGGCCGTCGCCGAAGAGCGTCGTCGTGTAGCCGCCGTACACGGGCACGTCGACGCTGTAGACCGAGCGCCAGCTGGCCTCGCCGTCGCGGGAAGCAAGCACTTCGGCCACGTTCGACGAGTAGCTGCGCTCGTAGCCCGTGAAGAGATCGGGGTAGAGCTCGAATTGGTTCTGCGCGACGAGGAGCGCGCGCGCCTTCTCGAAGGAGCACGGCAGCGTCGCGGCGACGATGACCCCGCGGGTGCTCGACGGGTCGGCGATGGGACCGAGCCCGAGCACGGCGAGGTCCGCCGCCGAGAGCGCACCGCCAGGGGCCTCGCTGCCCATGGGGAGGTCGTCGTCCGCCTCGAGCGCGCGGAGCTGGCGGTCGACCGTCGCCGCGATGAAGCTCAACTCATCCGCTTTGGCGGAGGAAAACCCGCGCCAATAGCGCCGCGCGGCGTCGTCCAGGTCCTGGGGCGCTTCGGGGAGCTCGCACGCAGAAAGCGCGGCGACTGCCGTGATCGTTGCGAGAAGCTTTCGCGCGCCGAGCGGCCGAATAACCGCTTGTTCAGTTGCTCTGCCGTTGCGGGCTCGGCACGATGAAGGCACGCGCTCCTCGAGCGCAGAGAACTCCGTGATGGTCGTCGTCTCCGTCTCGTTCGTGCGCCGTGTCGCTGCCATCGTGGCTGCGATGCTGGTCGTTCTCGTGACGAGCGGCAAGAGCTTCGCGTCGGTGCCGCGGCCAAATGCCGAGCGGCCCTTCGTGGACGCCGCGGGCCGCATGGAGATGTTCGTCGACCCTTCGGCGGCGCTCCCGGTGGAGGAGGTCGTCGCGCAGCCCGAGCGCTTCTCTCTCTCTCCCGACGCCGTGCCGAACCTTGGGGTGAGCGCGGAGGCGCTCTGGGCGCGCGTCGACTTGGAACCCGGCGCGGGCGCGTTCTTCGCGGAGCTCAACTACCCCCTCTTCGACGACGTCACGTTCGTGGTCCAGCACGAAGACGGCACGCTCCGCGTCATGAAGAGCGGCGACATGCGGCCGTTCTCGGAGCGTGACCAGCCCGAGACGAACTTCGTCTTCGAGGTGCGGGAGCCGGCGCGGGCGCTCTACGTGCGCGTCGCGAGCACGGGCACGGTCTCGGTGCCGCTGCGCCTCTGGGAGCCGCGCGCGTACCACCGCCACGTCGTCGGCGAGCGGCTCGTCACGGGGCTCTACCTCGGCGTCATCGCGGCGATGGCCGCCTACAACCTGTTCCTGCTTTTCCTGCTGCGTGACCGAGTCTATGGGTATTACGTCGGGTTCCTGATTGCATACCTCGTCTTCGAGCTATCGCTCACGGGGCTCGGTTTTCAGTACGTGTGGGGCGAGAGCACCTGGCTCCAGGCACACTCCTCGGCCATTGGTCTCGGCGCGTTCGTCTGGCTCCTGCTGCGGCTCTGCATGAGCGCCGTCGACGGCGTGCGTCTCTTGCCGCGCGTCGGCAAGGTCTACCGTGTCGTCGACGTCTTCTTCGCGCTGGTCGCGCTGCTGTCCTTTGTGCTCCCGCCGCGCTTCGTCATCGCGAGCACCATCTTCGTCGGGCCGATCGGCGGGGCGATCGTCCTCGCGGCGCTGGTCGAGCGCGCGCGCCAGGGATCGGAGCCTGCGCGCTACATGCTCGCAGGCAACGTCGCGCTCATCGCGAGCCTCTCGGTCTTCGCGGCGAATCGGGCCGGGCTCGTCCCGGACAACCCCGTCACGTACCACCTGAAAGACGTGGGCGTCGTTTCGCAGGTCGTGCTGCTCTCGCTCGCGCTCGCCGCACGCATCCGCTCGCTCCAGTCCGAGATCGCGCGCAACCAGCGCGTGGCGCTCGAGGCGAGCAAGCGCACGAACAACGAGCTCGCGCACCTGAACCAGCTCAAGGACGATTTCCTCGCGAACACGTCGCACGAGCTTCGCACGCCGCTGAACGGCATCCTCGGGCTCGCCGAGGCCCTCGTCTCCGGGAGCGCCGACGCGGCAACGAAGCGTACGGCCGACCTCATTCTCACCTCGGGTCGTCGCCTCTCGACCATCGTCGACGACGTGCTCGCCTTCGCCACGCTCCGAAAAGAAGGAGCGGCACTCGCGCGAGAACCCGTCGATCTCGGCGCCGTCGTGGACCAAGTGCTCGAGGTGTACGCGGCGCAGGCGGGCGAAAAGAAGCTCGCGCTCTCGGCCGTGAAGAGCCTCGAGGGTCGCGGCGTTCTCGGCGAGACCGCGAAGGTCGAGCAGGTGCTCCATCATCTCGTGGGCAACGCGGTGAAGTTCACCGACCGAGGCCGCGTGACGATCGAGGTCCGCCTCGAAGGCGAGCGCGTCCGCGTTGTCGTGAGCGACACGGGTCCGGGCATCGACGACGCCACGCGCGCCAGCCTCTTCAGCGCCTTCGAGCAAGCGGATGGCAGCGCCAAGCGTGAGCTCGGAGGTCTCGGTCTCGGGTTGCCGCTCGCCAAGCGCGTCGTCGAGCTCCTTGGCGGCGACCTCGTCGTCGACTCCACGCCGGGAAAAGGCAGCGCCTTCTCGTTCGAGCTCGAGTCGTGCGCGCTCCCTGTCGTGGCCCCGGCCGCGGAGAGCGTGCAGGTGCCGGCGCGCGCCAACGTCTTCGCCCCGGTCACGCGCAGCATCGTGCCGCCGGCGCCGCCGCCGAGCTCGGGCTCGAAAGGCGCTGCCTCTTCCGTTCACATTCCGGTATCGGCTCCCGCCTCGACGCACGTCAGCGCGCACATGCCCATCGCAGGCCTCGGCGTGGCGGGGCGCGTGCTCGCCGTCGACGACGAGCCGATCAACCTCGCGGTCCTCGCGCGGCAGCTCGGCAACGAGGGCTTCGAGGTGGTGAAGGCCTCGAACGGCCCCGAAGCGATCGAGAAGCTCAAGAGCGAGAGCTTCGACATCGTGCTCCTCGACGTGATGATGCCGCGCATGTCGGGCTACGACGTGTGCCGCGTCGTGCGGCGTGAGCTCGGTCTCGCGGACTTGCCCGTGGTGCTCGTCACCGCGAAGACCCAAGAGCAGGACCTCGTCGACGGCTTCGACTGCGGGGCGAACGACTACATTCGCAAGCCGTTCACGAAGGGCGAGCTCGTGGCGCGCGTTCATGCGCACGTGCGCGAGGCCCGCACGCGCAAGGCGATCGGTCGCTTCGTGCCGCGCGAGTTCCTTCGCCTCCTTGGCCGCGAGCAAGTCAGCGACGTGCAGCTCGGCGATCAAGTCGAGCGCGAAGTCAGCGTGCTCTTCAGTGACATCCGCGACTTCACGAAGCTCTGCGAGTCGCTCACGCCCGACGACACCTTCCGCTTCATCAACCGCTGCCTCGAGCGCCTCGGACCCGAGGTTCGTGCCCACGGCGGCTTCATCGACAAGTACATCGGCGACGCCATCATGGCGCTCTTCCCGGCGGGCGGTCTGGAGGCCCTGCGCGCGGCGATCGCCATGCAGAAGGCCGTCGACGCGTTCAACGCCGACGAGCCCCTGGCACTGCCGCTGGCCATCGGCATCGGCGTGCACCGCGGCAAGACCATGCTCGGCACGATCGGCGAAGAAGAGCGCATGGAGGCCACGGTCGTCAGCGACACCGTGAACGTCGCCTCGCGACTCGAGGGGCTCACGAAGTCCTTCGGCGCACGCATCGTCGTCTCAGGCTCCCTCGTCGATCAAGCGCGCGAGATCGGCCTTACGCTCCGTCCGCTTGGGCACGTCTCGCTCAAGGGTCGCGGCATCCCCGTGCAGGTCTTCGAGGTCCTCGACGCGGACGCCGACGGGCTCCGCTGGGCGAAGGTTGCGTCGCTCGACACCTTCACCGAGGCCGTCGCCCTTCACGAGGCCGGGCAGAGCGACGAAGCGCGCGCCCTCTTCGAACGTGTGCTCGAGCGCTGCCCCGAGGACCGCGCGGCGAAGCATTTCCTCGGTGAGGCCGCGCGCGAGCGCGAGGTGCCGGCGCAGTCGCTCGTGAAGGGCGCTTGAGCAAATAGCCGCGAAGCGCGAAATCGTAACGCGCCGCGTTTGATTGCCTTGACGCGTCAAAAGGTCGGTGTCAGAGGGTGCGCACTTCGTCCTACACGTGCGCACGTCGCACCACTTTTGCTCGAGGCTTCTTCCTATGGTTACGCAGCGTTCCCGCGCCGCTTCCCGCGGCCTTCTTCTCCTTGCCTTCGGTTCGTTCTCCCTCGTTGCCGCCGGCTGCGCCAGCGCGCCCGGTACCGACGAGTTCTCCGCCAGCGAGGCGCCGCTCGAGGCGAGCGACTTCAGCTACGTGGGCCGCGCGGTCATCGACGGGCTCGAGGCCACGAGCCACCTCGCCTGGCGCTCGCGCACCTGGGACACGAGCGGCGACAACCGTGTCTCGGCGGACTGGCTCGTCGTGACGCCCCCGCAGGAGCTCTTCGGCGTCTCGCGCGCCGCGTGGAGCTTCCCAACGGAATGCAAGGCCGGCACCGCCTCGTGCGACCCGGACTTCCTGCTCCGCACGTGCAACGTCGACGCCGACTGCGCCTCGACGAAGGGGACGTGCCAACCGCTGCGCGCGACCATGAAGAGCGACGCGGACAAGCCGAAGAAGCTCTGCCTCGGGCACTCGGACGCGAAGCTCGACGCCTTCTACGACGTGCTCGTGAGCGGCCAGCGCTGGGTCGACATCACGAGCCTCACGCCGCCCGACGGCCGCTTCGAGGCGATGCTCCGCAACGGCATCACGCGCCTCTCGCGCCGCGCCAATCCGCCGCAAGTACGCTTTCTCTACGGCGGCTATACGGGCCTGCCCTACGCGTCCAAGGTCGTGCCCTCGCTCTTCCGCGACGTGGCCGCGACCTCACCGCTCAAGGCCGCCGTGGGCGACTACCGCTCGGGTCTCTTCTCCTGGAACCACGCGAAGTTCATCGCAGTCGACGGCGTCCGCGCGATTCAGGGCGGGCACAACATGTGGACCGACGACTACCTGCGACGAAGCCCGGTGCAGGACGTCTCCATGACCCTCTCCGGCTCGGCGGCTTCGGACCTCCACGAGTTCGCGAACGAGCTGTGGGACGTCACGTGCAAGGGCCAGGCGTTTCCAGGCACCACCGACATCGCGAACTGGCCCGTGTGGCGCGGTCGTGCGTGCGCGCCCTCGTACGCCGAGAGCGCCGCGATCTCCGCCGCGCGTCAGCGCAAAGACGGCGTGAAGGTCGTCTCGCTCGGGCGCCTCGGTGCCGTGGGCGCGAACGTCGCCGACGACGGGCTCCGCCTCGCGCTCGACTCGGCGAAGACCTCGCTGCGCATCTCGCAGCAAGACTTCGGTCCCGTCACCCGCTTCGGGCTCTCGTACGGTCGCTGGCTCCCGTGGGTCTTCGAGTCGCTCGCCCGCGCGGTCGGTCGCGGTGTGAGCGTTGAAATCGTGGTCTCGAGCCTCGACGCGAACATCCCAGGCAAGGGCATCGCGGGCACCTACTCGAACGGATGGACCCACGCCGACGTCGCCGAGCAGGTCGAGAAGGCCGCGCTCGCGCACCCCGAGTACTTCACGCGCGGCGCGAACATTCACCAGGCCATCTGCTCGCGTCTCAAGGTCGCGCCGATTCGCTCCTCCGCGGACGCGAAGAACCCGACCGGCGAGCCGATCGGCAACCACGCGAAGCTCTTCGTCGTCGACGACCGTGCATTCTACATTGGAAGCCAGAACTTCTACGACGCGAACCTCGCCGAGGTCGGCTACCTGGTCGACGACCTGGCCGTGACCGCGAGTCTCATGGGCTCGTACTGGAAGCCGCTCTGGCGCTGGTCTTCCGTGAACGCGGTGAGCTCGAAGAGCGCCTGCCGCTGAGCCGAGGCCCCAAAGGAACACGCGAGGTGCGGCGCTCGACCGTGCCTCGCGTGCGTTTCATGGTGCATGCATTCTGCACGTCAATCGGGGGCGATCGCGAGCGCCTCCCAGAGTGCCTGCAGACGCTCCTTGAGCTCCTCGTTCTCGGGCTCCTCGTGGCACGCAGAGGTGAGCGGCGCGCGGGCCGTGTCGAAGTCTCCAATCGAGAGGAGCTGGTCGGCCTTGCGTGCGTGCGCCTTGCCCCGCGGCGTCTTCGCGATGTCTTCGAGCGTCTTCGGCTTCGGGCGCGGTCGCGCTTCGATCTCGACGAGGCGCAAATTCCCGCGCTTGAGGCCCTCGTCGTAGCGCGCGCGTGTGCTCGGCGAGCCAAGCACGCGGTACGCCTCGGCACCGCGGCGGAAGATGGCGTCGGCCTTCTCGCGTAGCTCGGCACCCTCGTCTTCCTCGACCTCGTCCGGGTGGAACTCGAGCGCGAAGGCGCGGAACGCCTCCTTGATGCGCGCCGGGGTCGCCGCAGGCTCGATGCGAAGGAGCTGGTAGTAGTTCCAGCCGGGGATCGCGGCGAGGATGCGCTCGAAGAACACGAGCCGCTCACGCGCCGCGGGGGTCATGGCGTGCGAGCCTCCGCGAAGCGCTCTTGACGCTTCGCCATTTGCTCGAGGTCGGCGGCGTCGTCGCGTGTGCCGAGGAGGCGGATCTGCGCCGAGGTCTCGAGGCCGGTCTCCACGTCTTTGGCGCTCACGTGCAGGATGCCGCTCACGTCGATGGCGAAGGTCACGTCGATCTGCACGAGGCCGCGCGAGGCCGAGCGGAGGCCGTCGAGCGTGACTTCGCCGAGGAGCGCGTTGCCGTCGAAGCGCGCCGCGTCCCCTTGCGCCACGCGCACGACGACCGAGGTCTGGTTGTCGGCCGCCGTGGCGAAGCGCATGGTGCGATCGCACGGCACGGGCGTGTTCGCCGAAACGAGGAACTGCGCGTAGCCGCCCGCGGTCTCGATCGCGAGGCCGAGCGGCGTGACGTCCACGAGGAGCGGCAGGCGTCCCTCGACGCGCAGACGCTCGTCGCCGCCTTGGAGCTTCGCGATGGTCTCGGCGCTCATGGCGGGCAAGCCCGAGAGCGTCGGGATGCGGCTGCCCATGCCCGGCGCGTTCACGGCCCCGAGGCCCATGGGGGTGACGGGCGATGCACCCGCGGCGGGGAGGCCGGGGAGAGGCACGGCCGAGGGAAGATCGAGGTCGCCGAAGTCGACGACGCTCGCGAGGCGACCGCTCGAGCTGGAGCTCGGAAGGGGCTGCGTGACGTCGGCGGCCGGGGTCGTGCCCGGCGGGGTCGCGAAGATCGAGCCAAACGACTCGAGGCCGGGGACGGACGAGATCGGCTGCGGCACGGGCGTGGGGCTCGGCGTCGCAGCGGGCGCGGTGAAGATCGCGGGCACGGAAGCCGCCGAGGCGCGGGGCATGTGGGCCGGATCGATCGGCCGCAGGCCCACCTTCGCCGCGGCGGCACGCTTCGAACGGGCGCGATCGAGGCTCGCTGCCTGGAGCGCCGCGCCGAGGGCGACCACGCGATCGGGGTCGAGGGAGACGTACGGCTCCTTCTCGAAGAACGCGGACACGCGCTGCGCGACGAAGGGCGAGTGGGTGGAACCGCCGACGAGGATCACCCGATCGATCTGCTTCGTCGTGAGCTGGGCGGTGGCGAGGGCGCGCTCGCAGACGCGGATCGTGCGGTCGAGGTGTGGCTGCGCGAGTTGTTCGAGCTGGGTGCGCGAGAGCGAGAAGCCGAGCGTCAGCGGCGGCGCGCCGGGCTCACGGACGAGGTTCGGGATCTCGATGCGGGCCTCGGGCTCGCGCGTGAGGGTGCGCTTCACTTCTTCGGCGGCGAGGAGGAGGCGCGAGAACGTCGCCGTATCGGCGCGCGGATCGAAGCGGAACGCCTTCGAGCACTCGCTCGCCATGCGCAGCGCGATCGCGCGGTCGATGTCGTCACCGCCGAGCATGGAGTCGCCGGCCGTGGCGACGACCTCGAAGACGTTGCTCGCGAGGTCGAGAATCGTGAGATCGAAGGTGCCGCCGCCGAGGTCGAAGACGGCGATGCGCTCCTCCGTACCGAGGGCGAGGCCATAGGCGAGCGCCGCTGCCGTGGGCTCGTTCAAGATGCGGAGCACGTCGAGCCCCGCGAGCTGGCACGCAATCTTCGTGGCGCCACGCTGCAGGTCGTTGAAGTTTGCAGGCACCGTGACCACGGCCCGATCGACGCGATCGCCCAGAACCTTCTCGGCTTCCGCGCGCGCCCGGCGAAGGACGAACGCGCTGATCTCGGGCAAGCCGTACGTGGTGCCGCGCACGTCGACGGAGACGCTCTGCCGCGGGCCCTCGACGAGCGAGAAGGCGACCTTCGAGCGCGCCTCCTCCACGAACTCGGAGCCCCAGGGGCGGCCGAGGATTCGCTTCACCGAGAAGATGGTGCTCTCGGGGTCCACGGCACGCCGCGCGCGCGCCTCGTGCCCGACGACGATTTCGTCGCTCGGCAGGAAGCTCACGACGGACGGCAGGAGTCCGTCGACGGTGGAGAGGGGGACGATCCGCGGGACGCCGTCTTCGACAACGGAGACGACGGTGTTCGTGGTGCCCAGGTCGATGCCGACGGCGATGCTCATGGGACCCACGACGATAGCGGGCGCGTGCCCGAGCGTGCGGAAAAGCAGGGCCCCGCACGAAAATGACGCACCGCGTGCACACGCCGGGAAAGTAGGCTTTACTGCGCGAACGATGACGACCTTTCGCTGGATGACCGCGGGCGAATCGCATGGCCCCGAACTCACGGCCCTCATCGACGGCCTGCCCGCGGGCCTGCCGCTCCTCGCCGAGCACGTGGACGAACACCTCGCGCGGCGCCAGCAGGGCTACGGCCGCGGCGGGCGCATGAAGATCGAGACCGATCGCGTGCGCCTCGTGGGCGGTGTGCGCGGCGGCGAGACCCTTGGGGGTCCGGTCGCCCTCGTGGTGCCGAACAAAGACTACGCCAACTGGCAAGGTCGCATGGGCCCCGAGCCCTTCAGCGAGACGCCCGAGGCGGTCACGCGCCCGCGGCCCGGTCATGCCGATCTCGCCGGCGGCCAGAAGTACGATCGCCACGATCTGCGCGACATCCTCGAACGTGCGAGCGCGCGCGAGACGACGATGCGCGTGGCGGTCGGTGCCGTTGCGCGGCGGCTCCTCGACGAGCTCGGCATCCGGGTCTTCGCGCACGTCGTGCGCATTGGGCCCGTGGCCGTGAAGCCCTTCGGCGGCAGCCTCGACGAGCTCGCCAGCAAGGCGCGGGCGTCCGATCTCGCCTGCGCCGACGACGAGGCGATCGACGCGATGAAGGCCGCCATCAAGGAGGCCGCCCACGCGGGCGACACGCTCGGCGGCCACTTCGAGGTCATCGTCACGGGCCTACCGCCGGGCCTCGGCTCGCACGTGCAGTGGGATCGCAAGCTCGACGGTCGCCTCGCGCAGGCGATCATGAGCATTCAGGCGATCAAGGCGGTGGCGATCGGCGACGGCTTCGAAGCCGGCTCGCTGCGCGGCTCGCAGGTGCACGACGCGATCACGCACGTCCCCGAGACGAACGTGTTCCCGCGCACCTCGAACCATGCGGGCGGCCTCGAGGGTGGCATCACGAACGGCGAGCCCCTGGTCGTGCGCGCCTCGATGAAGCCCATCGCCACGCTCAAGAAGGCGCTGCCTTCGGTGGACATCCGCACGAAGGAGGTCTTCGAGGCGGCGCACGAGCGCAGCGACATTTGCGCGGTTGCGGCCGCGAGCGTCATCGGCGAAGCCATGGTCGCCATCGTCCTCGCGGACGCGGTGCTCGAGAAGTTCGGCGGCGATTCGCTGCGCGAGCTGCGCCGCAACGTCGACGGCTACAAGGAACAGCTCCGAACCTTCTGAGGCGCCCGCGCGCCGCGAAAGCTCCTCGCATGATGCTCTCTCGAAGCCTCCTCCTCTCCGGCATGATGGCCACGGGCAAGAGCACGGTCGGTCGTCTCGCGGCGGCCAAGGCAGGCGTGCCTTTCGTCGACCTCGACGCGGCGATCGAGGCCGAGGTCGGCACGAGCGTCCCGGACTTCTTCGCCACGCGCGGCGAGCCCGCGTTTCGTGCGGTGGAGGCCACTGTCCTCTCGCGCTTCCTCCATGACGGCGTCGTGCGGGTCATCGCCCTCGGCGGCGGGGCCCTCGTGCCACGCGCGCTGCGCCACGAGGCCCTCGAGCACGCGACCGTCGTGACGCTCACCGCGCCGCTCGCGCACATCCTCGAGCGCGCGAAGCCGTACGAGACCCGCCCGCTCCTCGCGGGTTCGGACCCCGCGGGCACGCTCGCACGCCTCCTCGACCTGCGTGCCGACGCCTACGCCGAAGCGCATGCGACCCTCGCGACGGAAGACCGCGATGTGGACGCGCTCGCGGACGCGGCCCTCGCGATCGCCTCGCGCGCGCCGATCGCCATGCCCCTCGGCGCGCGGAGCTACGCGCTCGACGTGGTCGTCGACGCGTCCGAGCGTCTCACGGACGTGCTCGCAGGCCTCGCGCCATCGAAGCTCGTGTTCGTCTCCGACGCGAACGTCGATCGCGCGCGTGGCGCTTCCCTCAAGCCGTTGCGGCGCGCCCTCGCGATCCCCGCGATCGACGTCGTGCTCCCCGCGGGCGAAGAGCACAAGAACCTCAACGCCATCGCGACCATTTGGGACGCGGCGCTTGGGAGCGGCGTCGATCGGGACACGGTCGTCGTGGCCTTCGGCGGCGGCGTCGTTGGCGATCTCGCGGGCTTCGCGGCCGCGACGCTCCTGCGCGGCGTGCGCTTCGTGCAGGTGCCGACCACGCTCCTCGCGATGGTCGACAGCTCCGTGGGCGGGAAGACCGGCTTCGACAGCACCGCGGGCAAGAACCTCATCGGCGCGTTCCATCAGCCGTCGGCGGTCGTCGCTGACATGGCCCATCTCACGACGCTCGCGCCGCGACAGCGCACCTCGGGCCTCGCGGAGGTCGTGAAGGTTGCACTCTGCACCGATGCGCCGCTCTTCACGTTTTGTGAGGAGAACGCGGAAGCCATCGTCGCGCACGAACCGCACGTCACGCGCGAGATGGTGCGTCGGGCGATCGCGGCGAAGGCGCGCGTGGTCCGCGACGACGAGCACGAGCAAGGGCGCCGTGCGCTGCTCAACGCAGGGCACACGGCGGGCCACGGCCTCGAGACCGCAGGCGGCTACACGCGCCACCTGCACGGCGAGGCGGTGTCGCTCGGGCTCGTGTTCGAACTTCGGTGGCTCGCGGCGCGCGGCCTCGCGAGCCGTGAGCTCGCCGATCGCACCGAGCGCCTCCTCGCGCGCCTGGGCCTCCCGGTGGTCGCGCCGGCCCCCGAGTGGGCGTCGGCGGCGGCCTTCGTTGGGGCCGACAAGAAACGCCGCGGCAAGGCCGTCGTGCTCCCCACCGTGGAAAAGCTGGGCGAAGGCGCGCTCGTCCGCGTGCCGATGGCCGACTTCGAGGCCGGGCTCCGCGCGGGAACTTAGCCGTTCGGACGGAGTTTTCGCGGCAGGTTTGCCCCGAGGCGACCGTTCCGATAACCTCTTGGCCATGGTGTCGCGAGGCAAGTCTGGGGCTCTGCGGAAGTTGGGTGTGGCGCTCGTGGGTGCGGCGGCAGTCGCGACCTTCGCGGCCGCCCCTGGTTGCGCCGACGACAACACGATGGTGTACGTGCGCGCGATCGTGCCGCCCACGAAGGGCTGCTCCTACGACGGCACCGTCGACGCGAACATCGTGACCCTCTCGTGGGGCGCGCTCGACTGGAGCTGCAAGAAGGAATACTCGGCGAACATCCTCGTCGCGAACGCGCTGCAGCGGAACTTTTCGAACGAGCAGCGCCGCACGGAGGCGAACCGCCTTCAGGTCGAGACCATCGAGGTCACGGCGATCTTCCCGGGCGGCACCACGCTCGCGTACGACCTCCCCGCCACGGCGGTCGTGGAAGCCGCGGACGCCACCACGCCGGGCTACGCCATCATCGGCGTTCCGCTCCTGCCTCTCGGCAAGCTCGACTTCGCGCGCATCCCCGGCACCGGCCCCATCAAGCAGGTAAACTTCGAGATCCGCGTGCGCGGCACGACCCTCGGTGGGCGCACGATCGTCACGCAGCCCTTCCTCTTCCCCGTGCGCATCGGCGAAGGCATCCTCCGCGCCGGCGGCGACGCGGCCGCGGGCGGCACCTGCGCGGGCCAGGACTTCTACTACAACGACGTCACGGCCTGCCCGAACCCGTCGCTCTGAGGCCTCGAGCCCCGGCGCGCATGGCGTCGTCGGGGCCGGTCCGCGTGCAAACGAGAGTACGGCGGCTGGGCTTGCGCCGCCTGCACACGCGCATAACGGCGTCGGGGCCGGTCCGCGTGCAAACGAGAGTACGGCGGCTGGGCTTGCGCCGCCTGCACACGCGCACAACGGCGTCGGGGCCGGGGCCCCGACGCTCACATCACAGACGCCAGACCTTGAACCCCGCCGCCTCGAACTTCGCCCGGTCGTAGGCGCCCTTCACGTCGACGAGCAGCGGGTTCGACCAGCAGAGGCGCGCCATCTCCTCGGGCGTGAGGCGCTTGTATTCTGCATGAGAGACCGCGGCGACGACCGCCTGCGCCGGCTTGAGCTTCTCCCACGGCGTGAGCTCGAGGCCGTACTCCTCGTGCGCTTCGTGCGCGTCCGCGAGCGGGTCGTGCACCTGCACCTTCAGGCCGTAGCTCTCGAGCTCGCGCACGATGTCGATGACCTTCGAGTTGCGGAGGTCCGGGCAGTTCTCCTTGAACGTGAGCCCGAGCACCGTGACCACGCCCTGCGCGAGCGAGTGCCCGAGCTTCACGAGCTCCTTCACGGTGCGCTGCGCGACGAAGGGCCCCATGTTGTCGTTGATGCGCCGGCCCGCGAGGATGACCTGCGGGATGTACCCGAGCATCTCCGCCTTGTGCGTGAGGTAATACGGGTCGACGCCGATGCAGTGGCCGCCCACGAGGCCCGGGCGGAACGGGAGGAAGTTCCACTTCGTGCCCGCGGCCGCGAGCACGTCGAGCGTATCGATCCCCATGCGATCGAAGAGCACCGCGAGCTCGTTCATGAGCGCGATGTTGAGGTCGCGCTGCGTGTTCTCGATGACCTTCGCGGCCTCGGCGACCTTGATGCTCGATGCCTCAAAAACGCCGGCGGTGACGACGCTGGAATAGACCTCGGCCACGACCTTCAAGGCCTCGGCGTCTTGGCCCGAGACCACTTTGCGAATCTTCGTGAAGGTGTGCTCTTTGTCGCCCGGATTGATGCGCTCGGGGCTGTAGCCGACCTTGAAGTCGACGCCGCCTTTGAGGCCCGACACGCGTTCGAGAATCGGCACGCAGTCTTCCTCGGTGGCACCTGGGTACACCGTCGACTCGTACACGACGATGTCGCCCTTCTTGAGCGCCTTGCCCACCGACTCGCTTGCCCGGAGCATGGGCGTCAAGTCGGGCCGGTTCGCCTGGTCCACGGGCGTAGGCACCGCGACGATGAAGAAGTCGGCTTCGCGCAAGACCGCTACGTCGTCTGTGTAAACGATGTTTGCAGACTGCAACTCACCCTTCTCGACCTCGCCCGTCCGGTCGTGGCCCTCGCGGAGCTCGGCGATGCGGTCCTTCTTGATGTCGAAGCCGATGGTGCGCGTTGTCTTGCCAAACGCCACGGCAACAGGAAGGCCCACGTATCCGAGTCCAACGACGGCGACGGTTCGATTCATTAGGAAATCCTCAGGTGAAGCTGCTGCGAAGCGGGGACGAAGATCGGTCGGAAATCAGAAGAAGAAGGACGCTCCGACGACGCCTTGCACGTCGTAACGCCACTCGCTTCGGAGGCTGGCGCCCGTGGGGACTTGGCCCGTCGTGCTGTCGAAGGTGATGGCGCCGCGATCGCCGATGCTGTCGCCGAAGTCGCGATGGCGCGACCCACGAATGGAGATCGGGAAGCGGATGAAATCGAGGAACGGCAGCGAGAGTTCCGCGCCGAGGGCTGCGGTCCACATCGAGTAGCTGCTGTTGAAGCACGTGGTCGGAATGGTCGTGCCCTGGAGCGCGAGGCTCGACTCGCAGGTTCCTGGCTTGACGAAATCCACGCCGAGGCCGACGAAGGGCGAGAAAACCGGGATCGGGAGCACGAGCTTCGCCATCACGGGGATGTGCGTCGCGGTCTGACCGAGCGATGCGGACACGGACTTGCCGCCGAAGGTCACGTCGCCGGAGCCCTTGTCGTTCGAGACGATGTAGTCCGCCTCGACGCCGAGGAAGCCGAGGAAGCGCGCCTCCACCGCGAGACCGATGCCCGTGCGCGTGCCTGCGAAGCCTGGGTAGAGGCTCGCGGCGGGGCTGTCGCCGGAGGCCTTGTCGATGATGCTGCCGCCGACGAGACCCACGAGGCCCACGCCCACGTCGACGCCCGGGAGCGCGAAGGCATTGCTCGAAAGCGTGGCGAGACCGAGGGCGAGGAGCGAGGATACGACGCGTGCGTTCATGGAAGCGGAGCGTAGGGGCACCACGGCTGCGCTGTCGATGATTCAGCGCACGCGGCCGCGGCGAAACCCAAGGCGAACGCCCGCCAGAAGCGCGGGTGCGAGCATGGCTCCGGCTAGAAGGGCACCAAGCACCGACGCCCGTGACGCGAGGCCGACTGCGATGAGGACCACCGCGCCGACCCCCACATGGGCCGAACGCTCAGGCGCCGCCCCGCCGTACTTGCCCACGAGAAAACCTGCCGCCGACGCGCTCACCGCGAAGGCGCCGGCGTGCGTCGCGACAACGAACGCGAGTTCGGCTTTGGCCGACACGAACAGGCGCGAGGCGAGCTCGGGCGCGGCGCGGCTCACGAACGATGCGAGGAGCAGCCACACGGTCAGGGCCGCGAAAAAAGCCACGCCGGCCCACGCGCCGAAGCCCCCGCCGGAGTCCGTGGATTCGTCTGGACCGGGCCCAGCCGGCACGAGCGGAAGGCGTCGCTTGCCCATGGCCCTAGCCGCTAGCGGATGCGCTGGTATTTCGCTCGTGTTTCGTATGTGTCAATTCTGCTAGCGCGCCGCGTCAACAGGTTCCATAATCCGCCGACCATGCCCCTGCCAGCGCCCCGTGGCCTCTACCGACCCGACTACGAACACGACGCCTGCGGACTCGGTTTCGTCGCGACCCTAAAGCGCGCGCCAACGCACGACGTGGTGGCCAAGGCGCTCGAGGTTCTTGCGCGCCTGGCGCATCGCGGTGCTGCCGGTGCGGACCCGTGCAGCGGTGACGGCTCGGGCATTCTTTTGCAAATTCCTCACGCGTTCTACGAGCGTGCGATGGCGCGCGAGGGCTTCGACCTTCCGCTGCCCGGCGACTACGCGGTCATCACGTGTTTCCTGCCGAGCGACGAGCAACGCTGCGACGCGTTCATGTCGAAGATCGAAGGCGCCGTGCATCGCCATGGTCAGAAGATCATCGGCTGGCGTGACGTTCCCACCGACGACGCGTGCATAGGACCTGTCGCGCGCTCGACGATGCCCTCGATCAAGCAGCTGTTCGTGGGCCGCATGTGCCCCGTTCCCGCGTTCGAGCGCACGCTCTTCATGATCCGCAAGCGTGCGGAGAAGACCATCGCGGCGGCGGACGTGTACATTGCAAGTTGTTCGTCAAAGACGGTCGTTTACAAGGGATTGATGCTGCCCGAGCACGTCGGGAAGTTCTTCCCAGACCTTCTCGAAGACGACGTGCGCAGCTCGCTCGCCCTCGTTCACTCGCGCTTCTCGACGAACACGTTTCCGACGTGGGAGCGCGCGCACCCGTACCGGCGCCTCGCGCACAACGGCGAGATCAACACGCTGCGCGGCAACAAGAACTGGATGCGCGCTCGCGAAGCGCTCCTCGAATCGCACACGTTCGGCGAGTACATCGAAGAGTTCAAACCCATCATCACGCCAGGCGGCAGCGACTCGGGCTCCCTCGACGACGTCATCGACTTCTTGTGCGCCGGCGGCCGTTCGCTTCCGCACGTGATGATGATGCTCGTCCCCGAGGCCCTCACGCCGGAGCAGCCCATCTCCGAAAACGTGCGCGGGTTTTACGACTACCACGCGTGCCTCGTCGAGCCTTGGGATGGACCTGCGGCGCTGTGCTTCACCGACGGCGCGCTCATCGGCGCCACGCTCGATCGCAACGGACTGCGGCCCCTCAAGTACGTGATCACCGAGTCGGGCTTCGTGGTCATGGCGTCAGAGTTCGGGGTCCTCGACTTCGACCCGGCCGACATTCTCGAGAAGGGGCGCGTGAAGCCCGGGAAGATGCTGCTCATCGACACGAAGAAGGGCGCTGTCCTTCGCGACGAGCAAATCAAAGAGCAAATCGCCTCGCAGAAGCCGTACGGGCTCTGGGTCAAAGAGCAGAAGAAGCTCATCGCCGACCTCCCGCACACCTCCGCGCTGTACTCGACGAGCGCCGAGGAGAGGCGCAGCCTTCAGCAAGCCTTTGGATATACGCGGGAAGACCTGAACATGGTCCTCACG
>CAIOHM010000287.1 GCA_903858055.1 uncultured delta proteobacterium | reverse complement strand
CTCCTCAACGGCGGCCCCGGCGGCACGTGCACGGTGGACGTCGACAAGCTCTTCGGCGACGCGGGCGACGACACCTTCGAGATGAACGCCGCGAGCGACTGCGGCGACGAAGTGAGCGGCGGCGACGGCAAGGACCTCGTCACGTACCACGACCGCGCGAACGCCCTCACCGTGAGCCGCGACGACGCGGCCAACGACGGCGAGACGAACGAGAAGGACAACGTCAAGACCGACGTCGAAGTGCTCGTGGGCGGCCAAGGCGCGGACACGCTCACGGGCGGCGCGGTGGCCGCGAAAATCCTGGGCTGCGGCGGCGACGACACGATCACGGGCTCGAGCGTGGACGACGAGCTCGCGGGCGGCCCGGGCAACGACATCGTGAACGGCGGCTCGGGCAACGACACGTTCCTCGAGAGCGGCGACGAGCCCCTCTGCTTCTCGGCTGTGCGCGGAGTCGCGCAGTCGTACCGGGGCCTCGGGAGCGACGTACTCAACGGCGGACCCGGCGTCGAAGACAAGCTCGACTACAGCGTGCACGTGGCCCCCATCACGCTTACGCTCTGCGTGGACACGGCAGCCCTTACGGGAGCCGGAAACTGCGGGAATCCCCGAAACGACGGCCTCGCGGGCGAAGGCGACGCCGTGCTCAACATCGAGGTCGTCGAGGGCGGCCAGGGCAACGACACGCTCACGGGCTCGAGCGCCGACGAGTGGCTCTCGGGCAACGGCGGCGACGACGTGATCGACGGCGGCGGCGGAAACGATCACCTCGACGGCAACGCGGGCATCAACACGCTGACCGGCGGCAGCGGCGCGGACATCTGCCGGAACTACGTGCAAGCGACTGCGTGCGATCTGCACGTGTACACGTGCAACACGGGCACGATGCGCGACTGCGACCGCGCGCCGGAAAACGCCTGCGAAACCGACATCAACACGAGCTCGCTTCACTGCGGCGCGTGCGGCAACGCCTGCGGCCAATACGCCACCTGCGGCGGCGGCGGCACCCCGGGCCAGTGCGGGTGCACGCCCGAAATCGACGCCGCGTTTTGCTCGCGGACGGGGCGCGCGTGCGGCGCCTACACGGGCACCGACAACTGCGGCCAGCCCCGTACGGTCACGAACTGCGGCACGTGTGGCTCTGGCTTCGTTTGCTCGGGCGCAGGCACCTGCGCGGCAGCCGCACCGGTGTCGATCGGGAGCTCCTCGGGCGCCACGAACAGCCCCACGAGCAACGCGAGCGCGACGGCGTTGGTGGGCGGCGTGCCCGTCGACGTGCCGATCCTCACGCGTCGCGTCTCGGAACAGAACGGCGCGCTCTTCCTCACGCCGGACACCGCCGGCTTCGCGAGCTCGGGCTCGTTCACGGTTCCCGCGGGCGTTACCTCGCTCACGGCGTACGTCCTCGGGGCGGGTGCGGGCGGGCGCGGCGACTTCGCGTGGATGGGTTCCGGCGGCGGCGGCGGTGCGGCCATGAAGACGCTCGCCGTCACGCCGGGCGACGTCATCTCGTTCACCGTCGGCGTCGGCGGCCAGGGCGCGACGGGCGGCGCGAACACGGACGGCAGCGACACGGTGCTCACGTACAACGGCGTGACGGTCACCGGCGGCGGCGGCAAGCGCACGGGCACCGGCGGCACGGGCACCGGTGGCGACGTGAACGTGACGGGCGGCAACACGCAAGCGCGCGGCAACCGCACGGGAACCGTCTGCAGCGCTGGCGGCGGCGGGCAGTCCATCAACGACGGCGTCAACCACTACGTCGTCGGGCCGGCTGGCGGCTGCTACCCGGCGGGCTCCGGCGGCTACGGCGTTCCGCAATACGGGTTCGTCGACATGGGCGCGGGAAACTACTGGGCGAGCGAGGGCGCTTGGGTGAAGCAGCCGGGAGGCCACGGCATCGCCTACGGCGGCGGCGGCGCGACCGGCGGCAACTACTCGGGGCGTGGCGGCAACGGCGCGGGCGGGTACGTGCTCTTTTCCTGGAGTTCGTCCTCCCCGACCTACCCGACCGGCGTCCTCGGGACCGCCGTGACCGGGACCGCGCAGGTGAACACGGCCGGCTGGTCGGGCATCGCGGGCGTCGTACCCTCCGAGACGCTGAACGGCGGATCGGTGTATTATGCAGTCTCCGTCAACGGTCGCGCCACGTTCCGCGTCTTCAACGGCTCCACCTGGCGCACGGTCATGCGCGGCGTCTGGCCAAACACCCAGTCGACGGGCTCCCTCGAGCTCCAGTTCAACAGCAACGCCACCTACGGCGGCGAGACGTGGACGCGCTGCGCCGAGAGCATCCTCACGGCGTGCTTCGAGGAGGCGGTCTCCGTCACCGCGAATCGCATGAGCGGAGCTCAACTCGCGAGCGTCGGTGCGAGCGATTGGTCGACGAACTTCACGGCCGGCACGCTGGACTTCGCGATGGCGTTCACCGGCGCGAGCCCGAGCGCGAGCCCGTCCGTCGGCGGACTCGCGGTGCTGCGCTGAGGAGAGAAATGGCGCGTTCGTGCCGCCGCCCGCGGACGGCGGTGCCATGTGGCTCCGTGACGAAGTAAGCTCGCGCCATGCACCCGCTCCACGACGTTCCGTGCGTCGAACCCGTCGACGTCTTCGCTCCCGTCATCGTCGAGATCCCCGCGGGCTCAAAGCTCAAGTTCGAGATCGACAAGAAGACAGGGCTCCTCGCGCTCGACCGCGTCCTTCATGCGGCGGTGCATTACCCGCTCAACTACGGATTTTTCCCGCAGACCCTCGGGGACGACACGGACCCGCTCGACGCGCTCGTGCTCATGCAAGAGCCCCTGCCGCCGCTCACCATCGTGAGAACGCGTGTGCTCGGCGGCTTCGCGATGCGGGACGACAAGGGCGGCGACGACAAGCTCCTCTGCGTTGCCATCGACGACCCCATGTGGGCCCACGTGAAGACGGTCGAGGAAATGTCGCCACAGCTCCTCGACGAGATTCGCCGCTTCTTCAGCGACTACAAGCGCGCCGAGGGAAAATACAGCGAAGTCGGCGAGCTCTACGGTCGCGAGCAGGCGCTGTCGGTGCTTCGTCGCGCGATGAAGCAGTACGTGCCTCCCGCCGTGACCTTCTCCGTCTGAGCGCGTTGCCATGAGTTCCGCCGTCGTCCTCGCCGACCTCTTCGATGCCCACGAAGGCTCGCTCCACCTCCTCGCCCTCCCCTGGCGATCCTTCGGCGGGCGTGCCTCGTTTGCGGGTCCGGTGCAAACGCTCGCGTGCTTCGAGGACAACACGTTCGTGCGCACGCTCCTCGGCGACCCGGGGCGCGGCCGCGTGCTCCTCGTCGACGGAGGCGCGTCGCTGCGTTGCGCGCTCCTCGGCGATCAGCTCGCCGAACTCGCCGTCACGAACGGCTGGGCCGGCGTCGTCGTGCATGGCGCCATTCGCGATGCGGCGGTGATGCGTACGCTCGACCTCGGGGTCATGGCGCTCGGCACCTGCCCGATCAAGAGCGTGAAGCGCTCGACCGGCCGCCCCGGCGATCCGATTCAAGTGGCCGGCGTCACGGTGCGCACGGGGATGTGGCTCTACGCCGACGACGACGGCGTGGCCGTGAGCGAAACCGCCCTGGGAACCTGAGCATCGAGAGACGAGGAACCCATGGGCCTCGAGTTTCTCTTCCTGCTCAGCCTCGCGGTTTTTCTTCCCGTGGTTTCCGCCGCCTTTGCGTTCGCGTTCTGGCGCAAGGCGCGCGCGCAACGAAGCGTGGCGGCCACGTGGGCCCGTTACGCTGCGGGCACGGGCGCGCGTTACGAGGCCCCCGCGGGCGAGTGGCCATCGGTCTCCTCACCGGTCGTGATCGGCACGTGCGCCGCAGGACCGTTCCGCCTCGAACTGCTTGGAACCCATGGCGACACGCGCACGCAGCTCACGCTCCGGCGAGAGCCCGTGCGCCTTGGCGAGATCGTGCTCCGCGCGCGTGAGGGGGTCGTGACCGAGCGCCCCGCAGGCTTCGGCGAGAACCTCCGAGCCCGCGACTTTCAGCGTGTTTTCCAAGCGTTCGCGCTGCATCCCGAGACCGAGCTCCGTTACGTGCGCGGAGCCGTCGAGCTCGAGTGGCCCGGCGGCGAGATGAGCGGCGCGCGCCTCGAGGAGGCCAAAGCGCTCGCGAGCGACGCGGCGCTCACGCTCTGCCCCTCGGCGCAACGTAGCGGAACGTGAGGTTCAGGCGCTCCTCGAACACGTGCGCCTCCCGCGGCACGCCGTGCTTCCAGTCGCGCTGAAGGGGGCCGCCCATGACCAGCAGCGAGCCGTGGGCGAGGCGAAGCGTGCGACGTTCGCCGGCTCTTCCCTTCTTGGGCGCGAGCTGAAAGGCGCGCGTCATGCCGAGGCTGACGCTCGCGATGATCGGCTCCGGGCCGAGCTCCCGCTCGTCGTCCGCGTGCATGCCCATCGCGTCTTGGCCGCTCCGGTAGCGGTTCGCGAGCACGCTGTTGAAGCGCGAACCCACGTCGCGCTCGAGCGCCTCGCGGAGCAACGAGAGGTGCGGCGTCCACGGAGCGGGGCGGTGAAGCTCGCGCGCATAGGTGTAGACTGCATCTTCATCGCCGTGCCACGACGAGAGGCGCGGTTCGGCGATGCGCTTTCCCGCGATGGTCACGTGGTTCTGGCGCCAGGGTATTTCCTCACGAAGCGCCGCGAGGAACTGATCGGCCACGCGCACCGGGAGCCACTCCTCCCGAAGCTCGAGCGTGCCGCCGCCTTCGAGGACCCAGTTGCTCATCGTCTTCGCGCGACGGGCCGCTAGTCCACCGCTCCGACGGCGCGCTTCACTTTGGGTTTCGCCCCGAGGAGAGCCAGCTGCCCGCAAGCGGCGTCGACGTCGTCACCGCGGCGACGGCGGATGAAGCAACTGAAGCCCGCGTCTACGAGCACCTTCTGAAACTGGAGCACCCCCGCCATGGGCGGAGGCCCGAGCGTGGACGCGGAGATCGGGTTCATCGGGATGAGGTTGACCTTCACCGGGATGACCGAGAGGAGCTTCGCCAGGGCTTTTGCCTCGGAAACCGTGTCGTTCTGGCCCGCGACGAGCGTGTATTCGATGGTGATGCGGCGACGGCGCGGAAGGGGGTACTTGCGCAGCGCCTGCATGAGCTCGGCGATGGGGTACTTGCGGTTGATGGGCATGAGCGCGGAGCGTCGCTCGTCGTTCACCGCGTGGAGCGAGATGGCGAGGCCGATGTTGCCCTTGAAGTCTTCGCCGAGCTTCGCGATCTCGGGAATGAGCCCCGACGTGGACACGGTGATACGGCGGCTGGAAAGCGCAATACCGTCGCGGTGGCTGAGAATCTTCAGCGAGCGGACCGTGTTGTCGTAGTTGTTGAGCGGCTCGCCCATGCCCATGTAGACGACGTTCGAGAGGCGCTCGTCGGCGTCGAGGTGGCGGCGCCCGAGGATCACCTGGCCGACGATCTCGCCCGCGTCGAGGTGGCGCTTGAGGCCGGCGACTCCGCTCGCGCAGAAGACACAGCCCATCGCGCAGCCCACCTGGGTCGAGATGCACTGGCTCACGCGCACGCGCTCGTCCGGCGCCGTCGTCGTGTTTTCTTCGGCTTCCGCCTCGCCTTCGCCTTCGTCGTCGAAGACCGCGTCGGCGTCGATCTCGGTCGAACCGCCGTCGAGCGGCGAAGGCATACGCCCGCGCGCCCCGGTCACCCCGGGGATGAGCACGGTCTCGACGTTCACGTCGCCGCGTACGCCCACGAGCATTTTGCGTGTGCCGTCGGTGGACCGACGTACCGATTGGGCCGTGATCGGGTCACACAGGCCCGCCTCTTCGAGCTTGGCGCGCACGGAGACGGGGAGGTCGGTCATTTCCGCGGGGTTCGACACGCCCTTCACGTGGATCCAGCGGAAGATCTGCCGCCCGTGGAACGGACGGCCGCCAAAGCGCTTGGCATCGGCGCCCCACTCCTCCGGCGTGCGCGCGAAGAAGGGAATGCTCTCGACGTTGCCTTCGGGCTTGGTGCTCATGCTTTTCCTTTGGCGCGCTCGGCGGCCTTCGCTTCTTCCCAGTACCTGTCGAGGACCTCGAGCGGCAGGTTGCCGGAAGCGGCGTCGCCCCAGCCGCCGTGCTCGTCCCGCACGCGGTTTTCCACATGCTTGAAGCGGTTCGCGAACTTGTCGGCGGTGCGCCGGAGCGCGCCTTCGGCGTCGACCTTCACGTGACGCGCCAGGTTCACGAGCGCAAAGAGCGCGTCACCGAGCTCCTCCTCGATCGCTTGCCGGTCGCCCGACGCGATGGCCTCATCGAGCTCACGGATCTCTTCCGTGACCTTCGCGCGCGAGCCGGCCACGTCGGGCCAATCGAACCCCACACGCTCCACCTTCTCGCCGATGCGCTGGCTTCGCAGGAGCGCCGGCAGGTTGCGTGGCAGACCGTCGAGGAGCCCGCGCCCCGCCTTTTCCTTGGCCTTGAGCTTCTCCCAGTTCGCGAGGACCTCGTCGCTCGTGGAGGCCTCCACGTCGCCGAAGACGTGCGGGTGGCGCGAGACCAGCTTGTGGACGATGCCCTCGACGACGTCGTCGAGCCCGAAGGTGCCGGCGCGGCGCGTGAGCTCCGCTTGAAAGACGATCTGCAAGAGGAGATCGCCGAGCTCTTCCCGGTGCGCTTCCGCCGATCCCGAGTCGATGGCGTCGATGACCTCGCACGCCTCTTCGAGCGTGTATTTTCGCAGCGTTTCGAGCGTCTGCTCGCGGTCCCACGGGCAGCCGTCTTTGGCGAGGAGCCGCTGCATGACGCCGACCAAGTGACGCACGTGCGCGCCCTCTTGAAGCGCGAGGTCCGCTCGCGGCCGCGGGGCGTTCTCGTCGAAACGCGGGAGGCTCATCGCTCACCGCCTTCGGCGACGTCGAGGTTCCGCTCGCTGATGACACGGCTCACGAATTGACGCGCGCCCTTCGTTTGAGCAGCTTCGAGCGCGAGGCTCGCCGCGGCGAGGACCGTGGCCGCGCTCTCTTTCGCAGGCGGAAGCCACACGGCCGCGCCCACGGAGACCGTGAACGGGTGAGGCATGCTCGGTTCTTCGCAGCGAATCGCGATCGCCGCGTCGACGCGATCCTTCACGACGCTCACGGCGTCGATCGAAGCGCCGGGGAGCAAGAGCGCGAAGTCGCTCTCGCCGATTCGCGCGAGGAGGTCGTAGTCGCGCCGCACGCCGCGCAGCGCAATCGCGGCCTCGTCGAGCAAGCGCTCGAAGGTGGGCCGGCCCAGATCCGCCTCGATGCCCGCGGCGTCGTCGATGGCCACGCGAAGCACGGAGTACGCCTCCCAGTGGCGCTCGCTGCGCAGGTGTTCGCGCTCGAGCTCCTCGTGGAAGCGGCGCGCGTTCGGGAGACCGGTCATCACGTCGAAGGGCGAGAGCTCGACGACCCGCGCCTGGAGCTGGCGAATCGATCGCTCGGCGCTTCGCTCGCGGGTGACGTCACGGGCCAGCGCCAAACGACCCCGCACGCGACCTTCTTGAACGATGGGGAACGTGAGCCAAAGCACGCGGCGCGGCTGGGGCCTCAGCACGTCGAGCTCGGCTTGCACGCCAGGCTCGCTGAAGAGGTCGTTGACCGAGGCGACCTCGAGGAACGACGCGGGATCTTCCGAGGCGCGCGCCACGATCTCGAGGACCTCACGGCGACTCTTTCCCACGAAGTTCGAGGGCTCGAAGTCGAAGAGCTCGCCGGCGCGGCGGCCGATCATGCGGCATACGCCGTCCGCGTCGAAGACGAAGAGGCCGTCGTCGCTCGCCTCGAGCATGGTGACGAGGCACGACTCCACGAAGCGAAGCCAGTCGGCTTCGTCGACCCAAGAGCTCGCGGAAGGCGCGTTCATGGTGCTCTCCTTGGGGGATTTCGTGCGCAAACGCAAGGCTGCGCGCGTGACGAACACGCGTACGACGTTCACCTTTTCGCCGCTGCGAACGTTCGCTAGCGGTCGCCCATGGACGCGCGGACGCTCTTTCTGCCTGGCGGCGCCCTCGCGCGTCATTTGCCCGGGTACCGCCCGCGCGATGGACAGCTCGCGATGGTCGAAGCGGTCATCGGAGCGCTCGCCGACGACCGGCCCATCGTCGTCGAGGCGGGCACCGGCACGGGAAAGTCGCTCGCGTACCTGCTCCCTGCGCTGCTCAGCGGCCGGAAGGTCGTCGTCTCGACCGCGACGATCGCGCTGCAAGAGCAGCTGTTGAAGAAGGACGTCCCCCTCGTCGAGGCGATCCTCGCCGAGCACGGCCGCACCCTCTCGGTCGCGATCGTCAAGGGGCTCCAGAACTACCTTTGCCGCCGCCGCTTCGAGGAGGCCCGCATCGACGTGCGCCTCGACGGAGCACCCCCGCAAGGGTTCGGAGAGCTCGAGGATTGGGCCCAGCGCACCGAGACCGGCGACCGCAGCGAGATCGACTTCCTTGGCGACGATGCGGCCGCGTGGCTTTCGGTCCAGAGCTCCACGGAGACCCGGCTCGGCAACGCCTGCCCGCACCACGAGCGCTGCTTCATCACGAAAATGAAGAAAAACGCCGACGACGCGCAGCTCGTCATCGTCAATCACCACCTGCTCATGGCGGATCTCGCGCTGCGTACGGCGTCCATACGCGAGTATGCGAGCGTACTTCCGTCGTATGACGTGCTCGTGGTCGACGAGGCGCACCAGCTCGAAGACGTGGCGACGACGTTCTTCGGCACGACGCTGAGCTCCGGCAAGATGGACCAGCTCCTCGGCGACCTGCGGCGCCAGCTGACGCGGCGATCGCTCCTCAAGAAGCGCGAAGGCACCGAGCGCATCACGCGCCTCGCGCACTCGCTCGAGGGTGTGGCGCGGGCTTTCTTTGGCGGCGTGGCGTCGCTCTTGACCCGTGATTCTCAGGGAAACGCCCAGAGCCGCTCCCTCGCCCCGAGCGACTGGACAGGCCCGCTCGAGACCGCGCGCGAGGCCGTGGTCGAGACGCTGTTCGCGCTGGAAGGCGCTCTCCACGAGTGTGCGAGCGACGAATCGCTCGCGGTGGCCGAACGCCGCGCGGGCGATCTCCGCCGCGCCCTCGACGCCGTGGGTCAAGCGCTCGGCGCGCACTGGGAGGCGGACGAAGAGGTTCCTCCGAGCAGCGACGACCCCGACGCGATCGTCAACACCAAGGTCGTGGGTGCCTCCATGCGCGGCCGGAGCGTGACCATGACCGTCGCGCCCGTGCACGTCGGCCACGAGCTTTCGAGGCGTCTTTTTCCAAGGGTTGGGCCCATCGTCTTCACGAGCGCCACGCTCTCGACGGCCCTCGCGAACGGTCGCCGTGACTTCACCTTCGTACGCCAGCGCCTCGGGCTGCCGGCGCACGCCCAGGAGCTCCGCGTACCGTCACCCTTCGACGTGAACGGGTCGGCGCTGCTCTACTTGCCGGAGGACTTGCCCGAGCCTCAGAGCGCCGCCTTCGATCGTGCGGCGGCCGATCGCGTGCAGGAGCTCATCGCGCTCACCGGCGGTGGCGCCTTCGTGCTCTGCACCTCGCACCGGGCGCTGCGGACCTTCGAGGCCGCGCTCAGGCCCACGGTCGGCGAGCACCTGCTCGTGCAAGGCGAGGCTCCGAAGCACGTGCTTCTCCAGCGTTTTCGCGACCACGGCGACGCGGTGCTCGTCGCCACCGCGAGCTTCTGGGAGGGCGTAGACGTGCCCGGCGCGGCGCTGCGTCTCGTGGTCATCGACCGCATCCCGTTCCCCGTGCCCACGGAGCCACTCCACGAGGCGCGGTGTCGAGCCATCGACAAGCGTGGCGGCAGCTCATTTGCAGAATACACCCTTCCGACCGCGGCCATCGCGCTGCAGCAGGGCTTTGGACGCCTTTTGCGACGCGAGACGGACACGGGCATCGTGGCGATTCTCGACCGGCGGCTGACCTCGAAGGCCTACGGCCGCACGCTGCTCGCCTCGCTGCCTGACGCGCGGCGAGTGACGCACCTCGACGTGCTCCGTGACGCATGGGTCGCGCTGCCGTGACGAGGTTCGCGCCGCTTTTTCCTTGCGGCACCGCCTTTCGGCCTCTAACGCGCGAGCCAGCTAGGAGACTCTCATGAGCGAAATTACGGCTGTTCGTGCGCGCGAAGTTCTCGATTCCCGTGGCAACCCGACCATCGAGGTCGAGGTCGAGTCCGAGACCGGCTTCGGCCGCGCGATCGTCCCCTCCGGCGCCTCCACCGGCGAGCACGAGGCCCTCGAGCTCCGCGACGCCGACAAGAAGCGCTTCCTCGGCAAGGGCGTCCAGAAAGCCGTCGCCAACGTCGTCCAGCACTGCGGCCCCGCCATTCTCGGCGCGGACCCGTACGACCAGGTCGGCATCGATCAGCTCCTCCTTGAGGCCGACGGCACGAAGAACAAGTCGAAGCTCGGTGCCAACGCGATCCTCGGCGTCTCCCTCGCGGCAGCGCGTGCGGCCGCGGACGAAGACGGCCTCCCGCTCTGGCGTTACCTCGGCGGCGCGGTCGCGCGCGTCCTCCCGACCCCCCTCATGAACATCCTCAACGGCGGCGTCCACGCGGACAGCGGCCTCGAGATCCAAGAGTTCATGATCGTCCCCCACGGCTTCGCGACCTTCAGCGAAGCGCTCCGCGCGGGCACCGAGGTGTTCCACGCGCTCAAGGGCATCCTGAAGGAGAAGGGCATGACGACCGCGGTCGGCGATGAGGGCGGCTTTGCTCCGCGCGCGGCGTCGAACGAAGAGGCGATCCAGCTCGTTCTCCAGGGCATCGAGAAGGCGGGCTACAAGGCCGGCGAGCAGATCAGCCTCGCGCTCGACTGCGCCGCGAGCGAGTTCTTCGACAAGAAGACGGGCAACTACACCTTCGACAAGAAGACGATCACCCGCGCGGAGCTCATCGACACCTACGAGACGCTCACGAAGAAGTACCCGATCGTCTCGATCGAAGACGGCTGCTCGGAAGACGACTGGGAGGGCTGGAAGCTCCTCACCGACCGCATCGGCGCGCGCGTGCAGCTCGTCGGCGACGACCTCTTCGTGACGAACGTCGAGCGCCTGCAGCGCGGCATCGAGACGAAGACCGCGAACGCGATCCTCATCAAGCTGAACCAGATCGGCACGCTCACCGAGACCCTCGACACGATCCGCCTCGCGGGCGAGCACGGCTACGCGTCGATCATCAGCCACCGCTCGGGCGAGTCGGAAGACACGTTCATCGCGGACCTCGCGGTCGCCACGAACGCGGGTCAGATCAAGACCGGTTCGCTCTGCCGCTCGGATCGTATTGCAAAGTACAACCAGCTCCTCCGCATCGAGGAGCTCCTCGGCTCGGCCGCGATCTACGCGGGCTCGAAGCCGTTCGCGCGCCTCGCCGGACGCTGAGCGCACCTGCGACGAATGTGGGGCGGGGTCTTCGGACCCTGCCTTTTTCGTTTCCGCGTCGGTCGAGACGAACTATCGAGGGATGGCTGCGCGTGTCCCCATGAGCAAGAGCGTCGTCCACTGCGTACGGCTCCGCCCCGAGTCGGTCCTCGTCGACTACGAGCGCCTCGCGCACTTTTCGGGGCTCGGCGCGGGGTTCGACCCCCACGCGACGACGATTCTACGCGAGGAGAGGAGCTTGCCTTTCCCGCTCCCGGGGGCGAACTCGCCGCCATGGCAAGTGGAGGGCGCGGCCGTGTCGCTCCGTGCGGCGGGCTTCGAGAACCTCGCGCGTGCGCACGGTCGTGACCCGCGCGAGCTCGAGACAGACACGCGCACGCGCCGTGCGGCACGCGTGATCACCGAACGCCATGGGCTGCGTACGCTGCACACGCGCGACGCGAGCGTCGAGCGGTTCGTCGAGTACCGCCCGCGCGCGCAGCTCCGCGTGCTCCACGAGACCCTGCCCGACGGTCTCTACGTGCCGAAGAGCTTCTTCGGTACGAACGTCGTGCATCTGCCCGTAGCGCGCCCCCCTCACCCGCGTCGTCTCTGGGGGTCGCTCGGGAGCACGCTGCTCGGTCTCTTCGGCGCGGCGAGCGAGGAGGCCCTCGCCGCGGGTCCGCACGCCTTCGTCGACGCGCTCGCGGTGGAGCGCGAAGTTCACGCAGGCTCGTTCACCTTCGTCGACGCGACGACCGTCGTGCCCGAGCGCCACGGCGTGCTCCAAGAGCCCCTCACGACCAACCTCGCGTTCGCCGGCCGCGACCCGGTCGCCGTGGACGCGACGATCGCGCGGCTCTACGGCTACGACCCGCTTCAGTGTGCGGCGCTCGTGCTTGCCCAAGACGCGGGGCTCGGCGTCGCCGATCCGCGGGACATCACACTCACGGGCGACCCGCTCCCGAGCGCTCCCTGGGTCGCTCACGACGACACGGAAGCCCCGATGGCGGATCGGCTCCGCGAGCGGCTGGCTTCTGCCGTTCACATGAGGCGCACGGGCGGGCCCCTCGCACGAGCGGTCGCGAGCCTCGACGCGAGCTACGAGCGACGCCTCCTCTGGCGACTGCGTGGCGAACGGATGTTCGAACATTGGCGCGATCGAAGCCCCTGGGGCAAGCTCGACGAGGCGTACGCGAGCGGGACGCACGAGCGCGTCACCGGCCGACCG
>CAIOHM010000286.1 GCA_903858055.1 uncultured delta proteobacterium | reverse complement strand
GCACCTCGCGCGCGTGAACGAGGAGTTTGCGGACGAGTTCGCGGCCTTCGGTTGGCCGCGGGTCGAGCCCGTGCGCTAGCGGTAGATCGACCCGGGCCAGTGAAGCCAGTGGCGTGGCGACTGCTTGTACGCGGGCTGCACCGCGCCAAACCAAGGCGCCATCTGCGTGAAAGAGTCGAGGAGCGTGATCCCGCGGATGGACGCTTCGAGTTCGGGGGTGAGCGCGATGGTCGCTCGTGCGACGTCGAGAAGTTCACGGAAGCCCCAGGCGAGGATCTGCTCGGCCGTCATGCCAAAGAATCGGTCGCCCGAGCCGCGTTTGCTCTCGAATGCCGCGATCGTTGCCTCGAGGGTCGCCGGAGCCATGACGGCGCGCACCGCATCGAAGACCCCTGGTCCCGTGGTGGTGAAGACCGCGCTGAAGCGTCGCGTCTCGATGTTGTCAGTCGCGAGCGCGAGGCACGCACGGAGAAAGGGAGAATGCGCTTTCGGGAAGAAGGCGATGGCGTTGTTGAAGTTGCCGAAGAACATATAAACGACGCCGCCCGGCGCGCGCGCGACGAGCGGAGCGACCGGCTCGAGCGATTGCGTGTCCGCGTCGATGTAGAGCCCGCCGGTGCTCTCGAGCGCGCAGAGGCGAAAGTAGTCCGCTTGCATCGCGGGCACGGCGCACGCGTCGAAGGCCCTCAGCTCACGAGGTCCGTAATGCGCCGCGATGAAGGCGCGCGCGCGATGCTCGTCGAAGACTTCGTGCGTGAACTCGGGGTTGTTCGCGCCCATGTACGCCATGCACGCGGCGACTTCCGGTGGTGGGGTCGGCGTGTCCCAGTATTGGAAGAGCGTGAATCTTTGCTCGCCGCGCTCGCCGGATTCGTGGAGATCGTGATCGACGCCGATGACCATCGCCCCACCCAACCATGCACCCGCATCGACGTCGACCTTCGCGGGCTAGCGTGACGGCGTGAGCGGTCCCCCGGCGAGGAAGTTCATGTCGCGCGCGCTCGGGTCCCCCCAGAGGTCGAGTCGTGGGCGCGCGTGGTGGGCGCGCACCGCTTCCGTGAGCTCTACGACGACCTCCGGGTACAGAGCGGCGACGTCGCGCGTCTCACCGGGATCGGCCTCGAGATCGAAGAGCGCGATGCCCGAATAGATGCGCGCAACGAGCTTGAAGCGGCCGCGGCGCACCATGGGCCAGCCCATCGTCACCGACGAGTGAATCGTGCGATCGTCAGAGAGCGGGGCGCCGTGGAGCGCAGGCCACAGGCTCTCGCTGTCGAAGAGCGCGTGATCCGCAGGCAGCGCTCCGGCGGCCTCGAGGAACGTGAGGGCCAGGTCGCTGCTTTGCACGGGGCTCGTGACGCGACGCGCGCCGCGCACACCGGCGCCCGCGTAGAAGAGCGGCACCTTCGCGAGATCGTCGAAGGGGATCCACGGGACCTTTCCGAGGAGCCCGCGATGGCCGCCAAAGTCGCCGTGGTCCGAGGTGAAGCAGATGAGCGTGTTGTCGAGGTC
>CAIOHM010000285.1 GCA_903858055.1 uncultured delta proteobacterium | reverse complement strand
TGAGGAGCACCTCGGCCGCCGCGTCGCGCGGGGCGATGGCGACGAGTCCTGCGACGGCGAACAACACGGCGGAGCGGCGAAGTTTGTCTGCATGGTTCATTCAGTTAATCCTCAAGCAATAACGGTGTCCTGGCGCCGCGGGAGAGGGCAAGCGCCTCCGCACGAGCGCCGATCGAGAACGTGCAGAGCGCAACGACCTCGAGCGTCGGCGGCGTCGGCGCCCGGGTTGCCGCATGCGGCGCCACGGCCACGAGGGACGTGCAGGCGCTTGAACTTTGACGCACGGTTCCCGTTGCGCACCCACGACGAAGTGGGTACCCCCGAGCAATGCCGTCGCGTCTCTCGCTCGCTGCCGCACTCCGGAGAGCGGTCGCTCTCGCCGTCTTCGTGGGTGCGCTTTTCGTCCCACGGAACGCGGGCGCAGGCGAGCGGCTCGACGTGCAAGACTGGCTCGCCCGCCCGGGCGTGCGCCTCGTGGCCGTCGAGTTCTATGCCACGTGGTGCAAGCCATGCATGGACGCGATGCCTCGCTGGCGGGCGCTCCGCGAGAAGTACGGACCGCGAGGCTTGCGGGTGGTCGTCGTGAACACGCAGGATCCGGAGGGAGGATGCCGCGCGCTCCCGTTCGTGCCCGACGAGAGCGTCTGCGACCTCGATGGCGAGGTGGCCGATTCGTTTCGCCTGCAGGGTAAGCTCCCGTCGGCCTTTCTCTGGAGCTGGCAGGGGAACCTCCTCGTCGCGAAGGGACACATCGACGACGTCGAGCGCGCGGTCGAGGATTACTTCGCCGCGGCTCCGCGCGTGACCGTGGAGGCCACGCCCGAAGCCGATCCACGCGTGGTGGACGCGATCCGCGAGCGGCTCGCGGACGAAGGCAAGGTGACCGTGGTGGCCGACAGCGCCGACCGCGTCGCGATCGAGGGCGCGAAGCGCGCGCAGCTCGACGCCCGCTTCGACGAGCGGTTGCAGTGCGAAATCGGCAAGGAGGTACCGCCGAACAGCGTGCTGCGCGTCGGGCGCGTGACCCAGAGCTCGAGTGCATTCGCAAACGCGAGCCTGTACGATCTCGCGAGCGGTTGTCTCGTCGCGAGCGCGAGCTCCGACGCCGCGGGCGATCCCCGCAGCGCCGCTCGCGATCTGACGGGGAAACTCCTCGCGAAGCTGCGGCGCGCCGGCGGCCCGCAGTGGCCGGTCGTCCGCGCGCTCGAGCGCCCCGCACCGAGGCCCACGCCGGTGGCTCCGCCTCGAAGCTCTTGGCACACGCCGGCAGGCGTCGTGGCCGTGTCGGTCGGTGTCGTCTCCATGGGCGTCGGCGGTGCTGCCGCCTTCTTCGCCAAGCGCGGCGGCGATGACATCAAGAGCGCCTACGGGAACTGCCTCACCGGCGGGTGGTGCGCGCCGCAGGACGAAATCGACGATGCACGTGTGCTGTCGGACGTCGCCAACTACGCCCTCTTCGGCGGCGCCGCGTTGACCACCCTCGGGGTCGTGTTCTTTGCCACCGAACCGAGCACCGCCGATCCGGCGGCACTCCGCGTGAGCTTTGGTCCTCGGCAGCTTCGCCTCGAAGGGTCGTTTTGATGCGCGCCATGCTTTGCCTCGCCGTTCTCGCTGCGCTCACCTCTCTCTGCGCTGCCTGCGATTTCACGGGCCTCGACGATGTCACGCCCTACGTGAAGCCGACCGACTCCGGCGCGTGCAGCTGCGACGGCGCGGCGTGCCCCGACGCCAGCCCTTGCCGCTAGCGCCAACGCCGCGCTCGTCGGAACGGGCGGAGCGACGTTCCCCCACACACGACCGCGGAATGCGGCGCGCGTGTGCGCGGTCGCGCCTATGCTTCGCGCATGAGGAACATCCCGAACGCGGTCAGCCGCTTGGCGCTCGGCACCTTGGCGATCGTCGCCGCCGCCCAGACGGTAGGGTGCCGGGCAGACAGCGCCGAGCGCGATCCTGGCGACGCGCCACCGATCACCGCGACGCCCGGCTCGGCGCTCCACCAGGCGCAGGTGTGCCAGCAGAAACTGGGCAAAATCCCGACCTGGTCGTGTCGCGACGGCGTCCCGATCCCCATCGAGGTCGGAGGCGTCGCGACGACGACGGACCAGGGAACGTGCGACAACGCGGACCTGAAGGGGCGTTGCGCGCCCGGTTCCTACGTCGGTCATCTGCCGGGCGTGGACCTCGATGGGGGCCCGAAGCCGAGCGTCCAGTGGGTCTTCTTCTGCCGGCGCGACGACAACTTCGCCCAGATGATCGGCCATGACACCGAGACCGGGGCCACATGCTTCTTCGAGCTCAAGGACGGCTACATGCCGCTCGAAGCGGGCGTCCCGGCTGCCCCCGTGCCGGGCATCGACGACCCGACCTACGAAGCGGCGTGGAAGCGCCCCGACCAGATCGCGCCGCAGGGATGCAACCACTGCCACACGCCCGATCCGTTCATCCACACGCCGTTCATCGATCGCGCCCGCCGCAGCGGAGATCCCGCGCAGACGGTCGTTCCACAAATCGCCACCCCAACGAGCCCCTACTACGTGATGGGATCCGCCTACGCAGGCTGGACGCTCGACTACGTGGCGATCGAGAACAACGCCTGCACGTCGTGCCACCGCTTGCCCGACTTCACCCGCTTCACGAAGTGGTCGGGGGTCGACTTCAACGCGCACATGCCGCCGCTCGCGCCGGGCAGCATGAGGGCGGACTTCGACAAGGTGATGGCGTGCTTGAGCACGGGGCCGGGCAACGGCGCCGGGTGCCGTTGGGCCGCGTTGAACGGCGCGACGCCGACCGGCAACCCCGCGCCCAAGCCGTCCCAGACCGAGGGGCAGGGCACGTTCTCCACGACGTTCGGCTCGCTCGGCTCGGGCGCGGCCACGTTTGGCAATTCGCGCTGGGTGTTTTCGAGCGTCGGCGCGAGGGCGGGCCAGGCGGGCGCCGGCGGCAACGTGCAGCTCGACGTGACGGGCAACATCGCGTTGGACGCGGGCCCGGGGATCGGGATCACCGCGCGGTTCTTGGTCCCCGTCGATCGATTCAGGGCCGGTACGGTGCTGACGCAGGCGGACCGCGCGTGGAGCAGCCAGCTCTTCATCACGGTGCCAGGTGCGACCCGGGAGACCCTCATCGCGTCCATGGTGCAGGGGACGCTCCGGCTCACGAAGGCGGGCTCCCTCCCAGGCGACGCGGTCGAGGGCAGCTTCGCGATCACGTGGCAGGATGACGGCAAGTAGCCTGGTCGAGAGACCGGAGAGCTCACGCGTGAAGGAGGGGTCGACGCGATGAATCCCGAGGCATCGTCGCAGCCCCCTGCTGCGGGAGAGCGTTCGGAGCACGGCGTCGTTCACGTGCTCGTGATCGAGGACGACGCGAGGCTCGCCGGGCTCGTCGCGGAGTTCCTCACGTCGAGAGGCATGCTCGTCGACGTCGCAGGCGACGGAGCCCGCTCTGCCGTCGCGTGATCGAGGCCCACGGGGGGCGCATGGAGCTGCGGAGTGAAGCGCTCCGAGGGACCACCGCGCGCTTCTGGCTCCCCGGTGGATGACGCGCCAGGTTCGGGGCGCTTCGTCACCCCGGGCGAGGCCTGGCAAGGCCAGCCGGCGACCCAGTGTCCAGGCGTATAGGACATCCAAACCACGAACTCCGCAAGCGGACCTCGAAGGCCCGACCTCGCACGCGCTTCGAACG
>CAIOHM010000284.1 GCA_903858055.1 uncultured delta proteobacterium | reverse complement strand
TCACACGCAGCGGCGGCGGCGGCGCCCCTTGGAAACCGATGCGCAGGAAGAACCACGGGAGGAACACCGCGAGCGCGAGCGAGAGCCAGTAGCTCGGGTCGAGGCGCACTTGGCGGCGTACGGCGAAGCGAGCGGCATCGGCGAAGGTGACGGCGCGCTCGCCGACCGAGTGCGCGATGACGAAGCCCGAGAGCACGAAGAAGACGTGCACGCCGAGCCAACCGTGCTTCGCGCCCACGAGCGCCGCGTGACCGAGCGCCCTCTCGAAGCCGGGCGCGAGGTCCCCCTGCGTGAAGTGGTAGAGCATGACCGCCGTGGCCGCGAGGCCGCGCAAGGCGTCCACGAAGGCGTAGCGGGGTCGTCGTGTTTCGGAGGCCATGGCGGAGCGCACCCAGGGCCCACACGGCACCCCGCAGCGGCCGCGTGCCTACCCTGGGAACGGCCGGTGCAGCAAGGGCGCGGTTTCGAGCGAGGCGTCGAGAACCTCGCACCGTGCCGCGCTGCCCACGGGTGAGTCTTCGCGCACGCTCGCGAGCACGAGCGTGGAGGCCAGGTGCCAACGATGCCGCGCGCTCGCGAGACCGGCGTTGCACCGACCGCTCACGTACGCGGCGAGCTGATCGCCCCCGCGCAAGCCCGCGCCGCGGCACAAGTTGACGGACCAGCGGGCGGCGTCGAGACCCGCCGCGAAGCACTTGCGACGATCGGCGAGCAGGTCCCCCGCACGCCACGTGGAGACCACGGGATCTGCAGACTGCACGCGCCCGGCGCCCACGTTGATCTGCATGAGGCACACGCTGCGCCCGTGATCGCCGCGCGTCACGCCGCGATCGATCGCCGGCAGGAGCCCCGCGGACTCGACGAGCGCCGTCGCGACGAGCACGCGGAGCGTTTGTTCGCGGCTCATGCCCGGGAGCGGAGCCCGTTCTTCGACCGCACGAACCGCGTCGGCCGCGGTCGCACGGAGGCGCTCGGAACGCGTGGCGGGTGGTTCGGCCGAGGGCGCCGCGTGAAGCTCGAAGGCATGCAAAGCGATCGCAAAAAGAGTCGGAGACATGACGCCACGCGTTAGCAGCTTCATCCCGAGGGAAAACCCGCTAAAATTTCCGTACAGCCCCACCAAATTGACGCACGGAATCGGCGGCCCCGGAGGCGCGCGCCCCCCACGAAGGGCCCCCTCGGCGAGCACGACGCGTACACTACACGTACTTCGTAATACGACACACGTACGACGCACGTGCCACCGGACGCCGGCTCGCACACACGGACGACGTCACCCATTCAGCGACAGGCCGCTTCGTTGACAGCCCGCGACGTGCGTGGGACCGTACACCCATGAAGAAGTTCGCACTCCTCGCCTCGCTCAGCCTCGCCGCCGTGGCCCTCTCCTCGACCGCCCGCGCGGCGGACGTGAAGGCGGAGGCCGACCAGGTCAACACGCTGAACGGCCAACTCGTCGAAGTCGGCGACCGCAACAAGTTCATTCTTTCGTACAAGCCGTGGAACGTGAGCACGAACCCGCTCGGCCTGATGTACGGCTCCTACGCGCTCAGCGTGAGCCGCGCGGTCTCTGACAGCGTCGCCCTCCGTGCGGACCTCGAGTACCTCAACGACTACATGAGCACGGGTATGTCCGGCTTCGGCGCCGTCGCGGGCGTGCCGATCTACTTCAAGAAGATGTACGACGGCTTCCTGCTCGAGGGCGGGTTCCGCTACCAGAACTTCAACAAAGACAACGTCTCGCTCAGCTACTACGGCCCGCAAGTGCTCGTGGGCTGGCACTGGATCTGGGACAGCGGCTGGAACATCGCGGCGGCCTTCGGCATGGGCCGCATCTGGGCGAGCGCGACCGACAGCCAGAACGAGACCGACAAGGTCTCGGGCACGCTCCCCGCGGGCTACCTCCGCGTCGGCTACGCCTTCGAGTGAGTCGAGGCAAACGGCCACCGTGCACCTCACGAAGAGCCTCGCGAGCGCATCGCGGGGCTCTTCGTTTTCATGGTGTTGCGGCGCGCCCCCGAGGAATTTTCAGCGCGCGAAGAGCTCGTCGGCGCTCGCAACCTCGAGCGCACGGTCGATCCATTGCTCGAGCAGCGCGGTCTCGGTGCAGGAGGCGATGCGCTCACGCTGCGCCTCGGTGAGCGCCACGCTCCGGCGCGCGAGCAGCCGCAAGAGCGCCTTCGCTTCGCCGCGCGCTTCGCCCTCCTCGCGGCCTTCCTCGCGGCCTTCCTCGCGCCCCTCGATGAGCGCCTCGGCACGCTGACGCTTCGTGTACTCGCGCAGCAGGGCTTTCCCCTTGCGCGAGGCCATGATGCTGCCGTCTTCGAACATGCTGATGTCGAGCATGAGGGTCTCCACGAACTCTTGGAAATCTGGCGAGGAGAAGCGCTCCGCGCAAGCAAAAAGGATCTCGGCGAAGGCGAGCGCGAGCGGCCTCTCCGGCGGTCTCCTCCGGTGGTCTTCCACGAGCGCGCGCACGTGCGCGAGGCCCACCAGGTCGTGGTCGAGGCGCAGCGCCGCGGTACCGAGCGCCGCCGCCGCCGTGGGGTCGCTCACACGAAGCGCGAGCCGTGCGAGGTCGGTCGTCGTGACCGTGTGCGCGTGCACCGTGATGCCGCCGAAGCGCATGGGACGCGCGAGCGCGGCCCGCAGGCGACGAGAGCCGGTGAGGACGAGGAGGTCCACGGGGCAGCCGTACTGGCCTTGAAGCGCGCCCACGAGCGCCCCCCACACGCGCGGCTTCTCCGCGCTCCAGCGGCGCTGAGCCTCGATGACCGCCACACGCTGCACCTGCTGGTTCTCGTCTTTCAAGAGCCACACGCGATCGGCGAGGAGCGTGCGCACGTTTTCGAGTGAGAGGCTCGCGTCGCCGTGTTCGAAGCGCCCCGCGAGCGCACGACGCCGCAGCACCGAAGCCCAGAGCGCACGCGCCGCCGCCTCGTACTCGTTCAGAATCACGAGGGGAACTTCGTGGTTGCGGGAGGGGGCCATGCGCGCACTCGTTCACGCGCCGTACCAAACCCACGACGCGTCTTTTCCCGCCAAACACCGGCTCGAACCGCTGGCCACGGCCGGCCGCGGCCAGGCCACGCTTCACGAACGCGGCCGCGCGCGCCCCGCAACGGCTCAACGCGCGTGGCGAGCGTCGTCGTCGGCCTCACTCGCACCGAAGTCCGGCGGCGGCGGCACGACCTCTTGCACGAGGGGCGGCGCCACGGGAGGCGCCCACGTGGGCCCTCCCTCGTCGATCTCGTCGGGCTCGTCGAGGTCGTCGCGGTTCGCATCCCTCGCCGCACCAGGTTCTTGCGCGGCCGCGTTCGCCTCGCTCGGTGGCTCGTCGTCGCTGGGGCCTTCCGGCGCGGGCACCCACGCGGCTGCGTCCCACGCCCACGCGCCTTCGCGCCAAACCCAATGGCCCGGCAGCCACACGAGGCCCGAAGCCGGCGGGCGTGCCCAGACGCCGGGGACCCACGCGTAACGGTCGGAGCGCCAGCACCACGCGCCGGGCACCCAGAGGTAGCGCGTGCCCCTCCCGACGCCGTAAAAACCATGGCCGTAGACGCCACGCCCGTAGCGTGGCCCGCGAAGGCCGTAGGGCCACCGGACGCCGTGGCGATGCGCGCCCGTCATGTACCCGTGCCAGTGGTAGCGCCCGTGCGCATACGACGGCCCGAAGACGTACGCGCCGCGCCCATGCGCGTGCCCGTAGCCTCCATGCGCAAGCCCCAAGGGCCGCCCCGCGCCGCGACCGAACCCATGCCCGTGCCCGTGCCCCGCGCCGTGCGAACGCCCGTGGCCCCCGCCGTGCCCACGTGAACCCCCGCGCCCTCCACGCGCCTCCGCGTCGCCCGCCACGACGGCGAGCGCGAGCAGCAAGCAGGCGAGCGAGCGCGCGGGAGTCATCGCAGAGAGCGTAGCGCTCCTTCACGCGCCGCGCGAACTGCCGCGGCCGCCCCCGAGCCCATGCGCTGCCGCTCGGGCCTCCGCGCGGCAAACGGCTGCGCCGCCTGGGAAAGGCGACAACGGGGCCGGAATTCGCTATGGGCCACGGTCCCCATGGTGTCGATTGTTCCCTCCGCGCCGGCCCGCATTTCGGGCCACCCGAAAGGCCTCTACCTCCTGTTCGCGACGGAGATGTGGGAGCGCATGTCGTACTACGGCATGCGTGCACTCCTCACGCTTTACATGGTGGCCGCGACGGAGCGCGGCGGCTTCGGCTGGGACCGCGCCTTCGCGCTGAAGATCTACGGCGCGTACACGGCGCTCGTCTACCTCACGCCGGTCGCCGGCGGCTGGCTCGCGGACAACGTGCTCGGCCAGCGCCGCGCCGTGCTCATCGGCGGCGTCATCATGATGCTCGGCCACTTCCTCATGGCGGTGCCGGGGCACGTCGCGTTCTTCGCGGCCCTCGCGAGCCTCATCATCGGCAACGGCCTCTTCAAGCCGAACATCAGCACGATGGTCGGCGGCCTCTACGAAGCCGGCGATGCACGCCGCGACGGCGCCTTCACGATCTTCTACATGGGCATCAACCTCGGCGCGTTCCTCTCGCCGCTCGTCTGCGGAACGCTCGGCGAGAAGCTCGGCTGGCACTGGGGCTTCGGCTCGGCCGGCGTGGGCATGGGGCTCGGGCTCCTCACCTTCCTCGCGCTTCACAAGAAGCTGCTCGGCTCCGTGGGCTTCACGCCCGAGAAGAAGCCCGTGACCATCACGGGCCCGGGCACGACCGGCGACGCGCTCTCCGAGGTCGAGAAGGACCGCATCGGCGTCATCCTCACGCTCACGTTCTTCAACATCTTCTTCTGGGCGGCGTTCGAGCAGGCCGGCGGCCTCATGAACCTCTACACGGACGAGAAGGTCGACCGCGTGATCGGCGCCTTCACCGTGCCGACCACCTGGTTCCAGGCGCTGAACCCGCTCTTCATCCTCGTCCTCGCGCCGTTCTTCTCGGCGCTCTGGGCGAACCTCGGCGAGCGCGGCAAGGACCCCTCCACCCCCGTGAAGATGGGCTTCGGCCTCGTCTTCCTCGCGAGCGGCTTCGTGCTCATGATGGGCGCGGCGCAGCAGACCGCGGGCGGCGCCAAGGCGCACATGCTCTGGATCATCGGCGCCTACTTCCTCCACACGGTCGGCGAGCTCTGCCTCTCGCCGGTCGGCCTCAGCATGGTCTCGCGCCTCGCCCCCGCGCGCCTCACGAGCCTCATGATGGGCGTGTGGTTCCTCTCGAGCTTCGTCGCCAACTACCTCGCCGGCCTCATCGGCGGCGCGAGCGAGAAGCTCGGCGAACTCCAACTCTTCGGCGCCATCGTCGCGGCGACGACCCTCGCGGGTCTCGTTCTGTGGGCCCTCGCGAAGGGCATCACCGCGAAGATGCACGAGCAGACCGCGCAGCAGCACTGACCGCGGCGCCTCTGGCCCTGCGCACGCCGCGCGGCTAGAGACGCCCGCAAGCCTCCGTAGCTCAGGGGATAGAGCAGCGGTTTCCTAAACCGTTGGCCGCAGGTTCGATTCCTGCCGGGGGCGCTACGAATCTCGTGCGAAACGCCGCGCGGTACCAGTGCGCAGTATCCGTGCAGAATGCACGACGTGGGCAGCCCGGGGAGCGCCCCGCTCACGGGTTCGAAGCGCCGAAGGATTCGGCCTCGGCGC
>CAIOHM010000283.1 GCA_903858055.1 uncultured delta proteobacterium | reverse complement strand
CGCGAGGACCTTGTCCGCCGCGGACTTGATGATCTTCGCGCGAGGGTCGAAGGTCTTGTACACGCGGTGGCCGACGCCCAGGAGCTTGAAGGTCGAGTTCTTGTCCTTCGCCATTGCGACGTACTTCTTCACGTCGCCGCCGTCCTTCTGGATGGCCTGGAGCATCTCGATGACCTCTTGGTTCGCGCCGCCGTGGAGCGGGCCCCAGAGGGCGCTGATGCCCGCCGAGATGGTCGCGTAGAGGTTCGCCTTCGAGGAGCCCACGAGGCGCACGGTGCTCGTCGAGCAGTTCTGCTCGTGGTCCGCGTGGAGGATGAGGAGGAGGTTCATGACCTTCTCGATCTCCGGGTCGACCACGTACGGCTCCGCGGGCACGGAGAACATCATGTTGATGAAGTTCTCGCAGTACTTGTAGTCGTTGCGCGGGTAGACGAACGGCTGGCCGATCGACTTCTTGTACGCGTACGCCGCGATGGTGCGGACCTTCGAGATCAGGCGCGCGGCCGTGAGATCGAAGTGCTCCTTCTGATCGACGTCGAGCGTCTCGGGGTAATACGCCGAGAGGCTGCAGATCATCGACGAGAGGACCGCCATCGGGTGAGCCGTGGACGGGTAGCCGTCGAAGAAGCGCTTCATGTCCTCGTGGAGGAGCGAGTGGCGCGTGAGGAGCGTCGAGAACTTCTCGAGCTCGGCATGGTTCGGCAGGTGCCCGTAGATGAGGAGGTACGCGACCTCCACGAACGTCGACTGCTCGGCGAGCTGCTCGATGGGGTAGCCGCGGTAGCGGAGGATGCCCGCGTCACCGTCGATGAACGTGACCGAGCTCTTCGTGCTCGCCGTGTTCATGAACGCCGGGTCGAGGGTCACGAGCCCGGTCTTCGCGCGGAGCTGCGCAATGTCGAGCGCACGCTCGTTCTCGGTGCCGGTGATGACACCGCACTCGAAAGTCTGATCGCCTACCTGGATTTGCGCCTTGTCGCTCACGAGGACCTCGCAAAAGATTGAATCAGCGGATGCCTACTCCGCCCGACGATGCGGCTCGTTTTCTGAGGGGAAAAAGAGCCTCGGACGCAGTTCGGCCCGGTGAATATCGCGGCGCGCAGCGGTGCGCTACGGAAAGTTCGCAGCGGTGCGCAAACTCCTTCGCAGCGCCCATGCTCCCACCTGAACGCGTGAACGATCGACCTCGCACGCCGAAACTTTCGCGCATGCGCGCGACGCTCCGAGGCGCTCGAGAATCGAAGGCCGCCTCAGCCGCGACGCCAGCGCGCGCGCGCGTCGGCTTGTGCACGCGAGAGACGCTTCTGCTCTTGGACGAGCGCGCCGTAGCTGCGCGGCATGCGCGCGTCTTGGCCGAAGGCGTAGAGCACGCGGAGGGCGGCTTCGGCGTCGTCGGTGGCGCGGTGCGCGTTCTCGAGATCGATGCCGAGGCGGCGTGCAACCTCGCCGAGCGTACGCGAGCGCTCGCCGGATTGAAGCTCGCGCGCCCACACGAGCGGGTCGAGCCAGTCGACTTCGCGACGCAGCGCAGGCGGCAAACCCTCACCCGTGGCGATGCCCGAGCGCGCGCATTCCGCGAGGAGAAACCCTCGGTCGAAGTCCGCGTTGTAGGCGGCGGGAATCGCGCCCGCGAGGAGCTCGAAGACCTCGCGGGCGATCTCCGCGAAGGAAGGCGCGCTCGCGACGTCGGCGTCGGAGATGTGGTGAACGGCGGTGGCCTCCGCAGGGATCGGAACGCCCGGGTTCACGAGCCAACCCTTCCGCGCGATGATCTCACCGCCGCGGCCAATCACGATGCCGAGCTCGACGATGCGATCGATCGAAGCCTCGCGGCCCGTGGTCTCGACGTCGAGGAGCGCCACGGGGATTGCCGCCCAGTCCTCTTGCGCGTCGAACTCGCGGGCCACGCCCTGGATGTTCGACCCGATGAGGTGCGCGATGCCGGGCCAGTGCCGCCCCGAAGGGAAGCAGCCGCACGCGTCGTCGTGGGCGCCACTCACGGCTTCTGCTCGACCCCTTGGAGTTCGGTGGCGACGGCGTCGCTGAGATCCGAGCTTGGGTCGTGGAGGCGGCCGTTGATGTAGATGGTCGGCGTACCGCGAATTTGCAGGTCTTCGCCGAGCTTCTTGTCACGCGCGATGCGGTCGGTGACCGGCTGGCTGCCGAGGTCCGCGCGGAACTTCGGCAGGTCGAGGCCCGCCTCCTTCGCGTAGCGCTCGATGTCGCTCGGCTCGAGGGCCTTCTGGTTGTCGAAGAGCTTGTGGTGCATGGGCCAGAACTTGCCCTGCCGCTGCGCCGCGGCCGCCGCCCGCGCCGCCGCCTCGCCGTGCGTATGCGACGGGAGCGGATAAAACTTGTAAACCACACGCACCTTGTCTTTGAACTCGTCGTGGAGCTTCTCGAGGCGGGGGTAGACCACGGCGCAGAACGGGCACTCGAAGTCCGCGAACTCGACGATGGTCACGGGCGCGCCGTCGACGCCGCTCGTGGGCGAGTCGTCGATGGGCACGTTCTTCACCTGGTCGGCGTCGAAGCGCTGGTGGACGATCTTCTCGACTTGCTCGCGCGGCAGGCCGTCGCGCACGGCACGCCACACGACCTTCGCCGCCGGGGCGCAGAGACCGCAGGCCGCTTTCTCGGTGACGCACGCGGCGATCGACTTCTCGACGCCGGGGCATGGGGCCTTGAGCGAGGTGACGATGGCCGAGAACTCGCGACGCTCACGCGGCGTGAACGAGCTCGTGTCGATGCCGGGGAGCTGCACCTCTTGCTGCGCGACGGGGGCCGCCTTCGTCGCCGTGCCCTCGGCCGGCTGTTGGCCCTTGCACGTGGCCCCGAGGGACCCGACGAGGGAGAGAAGGACTGCGCGCCAAACACCGTTCGCGACCATGCGCCGCGCTTTACCCGATAGGGCCGCCGTTGGGGAGGGGGGCCCGACCATCGAGCCTAGAATGCGAACGCCAGCAAATCTCCGTGTGGGCAGCGCTCGAACGCGCCGTCGACGGCCCGGCCTTGCGCTCAGCCGCCGAGGTGGCCCATCGCCGCGATCGCCTCTTTGACGAAGCCTTCGCCTGCAAAGTACACGCGCCCGATGACCTTCGACGCCACGTCCAGGGCCATGCGGTGGATGCCCACCGTGGTGCCCGGGTGGATTTCGCCGCGAATGAGGACGCGTCCACGCATGACGTTCGGATGGCCGACCTCGGCCGCGAGGTAGTCGACGAGTCGGCGGCCCGAGAGGATGTCCCACTCGTGGCGGACTTGGTCTTGCGCTTGACGGCGCATGGCGCCCGCCGTTTGCACTTGCGGGCTTCCGGGTGGCGCCATCATGACACCCGGCGCCTTGAGCGCAGGGAGCACGGGCTTGGCCGCGGGCGCGCTCGGCGAGGGCTTCGGCAAGAGGCCGCCCGGTCGCGGGGCGAGCGAGGATCCGGGAGGCGCGGCTTGCGGCGCGCCAGGGGCTCCCGGGGGCTTGGGCAGGCGGAGGTTCGGCGCGAGGCCGGCCGGCGGGCGCTGCACGATCGGCGGCAGGCCACCGGGGCGCGGCGCGAGGCTCGTCCCGACCGGGCGCGCGGCAGGCGGCGCGATGACGCGCGGTGGGCCACCGATCGGCGGCCGCTGCGGCACCGGCGCGAGGGGCTTCTTGCCCGGCATCATGGAGGCAGGGCCCACCGCCTGCGTGCGCATCGGCTGCATCGCGGCGGCCTCGAGACGCGCGACCTCGTCACGGGCTTGAAGGAGGGCGCCTTCGCTGACGTTGCGCAAGACCTCGAAGCGCGTGGCGATCTCGCGCGCCGAGCCCGCCGAGCCCGCTTCGATCGAGAGCCCCGCCTTCGCGTGGCCGCCCGAGACCTGGCCGCCTACGACGATGCACTCGAGCGCGTCGAGCTTCGATTGGATGGAGTCGAGCGCGACTTGGATCGAGCCTTGCGACTTCACGGACGACTCCGAGTCGACGAACTTCACGAAGACGTCGCCGACGGCCTCGACCGACGCGTGGTTGCGGATGCCGCCCTTGATGAGGACCATGCCGCCCGCGAGGAGGCTCGCGCCCTCGACCGTGCCGCCGACCTCGATGTTGCCCGTGGCCTCGACGCGGAAGCCTGGGAGGACGTCGCCCTCGATCTTCACCGAGCCGATGTGGTGGATGTTGCCCGAGGCGTAGTCGACGTTCTTCGTCTGGAAGACGGCCTGGACCGAGACTTTGTTGCCCTTCTCGAGCGCGGGGACGCCCGAGATCTTGGCGAGGATCGCCGTACGGTCGTCGGAATACGTCGTATTGACCGCGGCTACGAAGTGCACGTCTGCGCCGGAGCGGGCGGGGAGCGTGGCGCCGAACACCGTGAAGCCGGAGCTCCCGGGCGTCGCAGGGGTCTTGCGCGCGAGCACGTCACCGGCGCCCACGTGCTGGAGGACCTTGCTCTCCTTGAAGTCGATCGCGATCGGCGCGTCCGGGTCGTCGGGGACGACGAAAGGGCTCTTCAGCGTGGCGAAGAGGAACTCCACCTCGGCGTTGGTTCCGTCGACCGCCGCCTGACCGGCAGCCAAGCGCACAGGTTCGTAGATCGGCGGGCTCGCCTCGGCCGCCGCGAGCGCGCTCTCGTCGATCCCGCACACGATCCCCGCGGCGGCGAGCGCCTCGCGGTGGTCTTCACCCGAAGGCGCGAAGCCCTCGTAGACCTGGACCCACGCTTCCATGTGGTCTTCGGTGACCGAGACCTGGATCGCCGCGCGGCGCTCTTCCGGCGTGTGCTGGGTCGTCATCGGCCTCCCTCGGGAGCGACGCAGCGCGAAGCGCACGGCAAAAGAACGCAGAGAAGGACGAGCACGACTCCCTGCAGGCTACACGACGCGCGGGCGTGCTCCAACTTTGGCCGGTAGCAAAGGGACGAAAAAGAGGCCGCGCCGAGCCCCTGCGCGCTCCGGTCGCTTATCGAAGAGCCCGCACGGACAGCGTCGCGCCAAAACCACGGAGCGTCGGTTCAGCGGTTTCGCGAGCTGCGCCCGCGATCGACACCCTCAGGGCGTGATCGCCTTCGCCTCGCCCTCGAGGATGCGCGCCTTCACGGCCTCGTCGCGCGTCTTCTGACCGCGCATCTTCTCGTGCGCTTCGACGCGCATGCGCACGTTGCCGCGCTCGGGCCCCGCCACGTTCATCTCGGTCACCCACCCGTCGGCCGTGAGCCACGCCGCGAGCGGGTCGGCGCTCGGGGTCTTCTCGGCGATGATCGCGCGCAGCACGAGGACGCGCGTGCGCATGCGCACGTCGCGCGAACCCGTGAGCGGCTCGGCGGCGTCGAGCGCGGCGAGAGCTTCGGAGCGGCGCCCCGCGCTGATGTGGAGCTCGGCAAGCGCGAGGTGGCCAAGCGCGTTCTTGGGCTGGAGCGCGATGGCTTGCTGCACGAGGGTGATCGCCTCTTCCGTGCGCTTCTCGCGCTGCGCTGCGGTCGCCCGCGCGTAGGTCTCCATGAAGCGCGAGATGCCTCGCACGCCGTCGGCGTCGTACCTCTCGGCCTCGCCCGCGAGGGCCCCCCCCGCGCCGAGCGCGAGCACCCAGAACGCTGCGCGTTGCCACGTCGTCTTCATGGGCGCGAAGCTAGCAGGCCGAAGAAGCGAGCGCGACGCCCCTCTTCGGTGCACGCCCGAGCCGGGACCTACGCTAACGGCGTGCACCATGGCCCTCGCCCGCATTCCCGAACCGGAGCTCATGGACTCGGCCACCGAGGCCGACGACTACGACCGCATGAACTTCGCCGAGGTCCACGGGCGTTTCGTGCAGGATGCAGATACTTTCCTCGGAAGCCCGCGCGCGCTGCTGGATGTCGGAACGGGCACCGGGAGCATCCCGCTTACCTACGCACACCGCCACGTGCCCGAGCGCTTCGTCGCCCTCGACGCGGCTCCGGCCATGCTCGCGCGTGCCGAGCTCAATCGGCGCGGTCAGGCGAACTCCGAGCGCATCGTCTTCCTGCTCGGCAACGCGACGGCGCTCCCGTTCCTTCCCGCGGCATTCGACGGGGTCTTCTCGAACAGCCTCGTGCACCACTTGCCGGACCCGGTGCCCTTCTTCGCCGAGGTCGTGCGCGTACTGGCAAGCGGCGGCCGGGCCTTCGTCCGCGATCTCGCGCGGCCTGCCACGCAGGCGATCCTCGCGACCCAGACCGATGCGTACGCAGCCGTGCCCGCCGAAGCCGTGGGCGAGGATCGCGCGCGCTTCGAGCGGCAACGCGCGCTCTTTCATGCTTCGCTCCACGCCGCCTTCACGGTCGACGAGGTCGTGGCCATGGCGGCCGAGGCGGGGCTCCTCGGGGCCTGCGTCGAGCTCACGAGCGATCGCCACTGGACCCTCACCTGGAAGAAGCCATGACCCAGCGCCAACTGCCCGCTCTCGTGCTCGCGCTCGCCACGGCCGCCGCTGCGGCGGGCTGCAAGCGCGGCGAGGCGACCCAAAGCGCGGAGCCGACGACGGCGGCGAACGAGGCGGCGGCCGCGGCGAACGAGGCGAAAGAGAGCGCGGCGCCCAGCGCGTTGACGGCCGAGCGTCGCTTCGAGGGCACGTTCGAGGCCCAGCCCGGAAGCATGTACATTCCACGTGAAGGCGATGTCCCGAACGCCATCGAGTGGGCGGGCACGAAGTTCCGCTCCGACGACGCGGGCGTTGGCCGCGGCACGGGCACCCTCGCGCTTCACGTGGCGAGCGACGGAGCCGTGACCGGCGACGGCGCGGGCTCGCTCGGTGCGTTCACGTTCGTTGGGCAGCGCCTCGGCGATCGCATCGTCGGCACGGTGCGCGGCGCGGGCCCCGAGGGGTTTTTGGGCACGTTGGATCTGCGCGTGAGCGGCAACGCGGCCTCGGGCGAAGGTCGCCTCTCGGACGGCGAGGCACGCGTCGTGCGCACGCTCACCATCACGCTTACGAGAAAGTAGACTCCGTGCGCAGCGACGGGCGGTGCGCGCGGCGCCAGATGACGGCGTCGACTGCGTAGTGCGCGAGCTGCGGGAGCGCGAGGAGGGGGACGATGCCGGACGCGAGCGCGGCGGCCCAGCGAGGTGGCGCGGAGAAGCCATGCTCACCCCACACGAGCGACTCCCAGAGCGCTTCCTCCGTGAGGGCGATCGCGACGAGCAGCCCGGCGAACGTGACCGCTGCGACGGCACCACCACGAGCCCTCGCCGCGACGCTCCCCGCTTCGGCGCGCACGACCACGAGGTAAACGTAAGGAGCCGCATGCGCCGCGGTGTTGAACGCCGTGAACACGAGGTCGCTGTCGAAGCGCTCGATGCCGATGTGCCAGCCGATCGCCGTGCTCACGACGACGAGGATCTTTCCGAGATGAAACTCGCCTCGTCGCAGCGCCGCAGCCTCACGCACGAGGAAAGCCCCCGCGCTGGCCGCGTACGCGACACGCACGAACGTGAGCACCGACGACGGCATGCGCGCAAAGTCGCCCGCGACCATCCACCCGAACGAGCGGCCGTGCACGTGCCAGTACGCGAGAGGCTCGAGCGCCGCGAGCGCGACCACGGCGGCGTCGAGGCGCGAACCCGAGCGGTCGAGCTCCCCGGCCCTGGCCCGCGCGAGGTGGACCCAGCCGACTTGCTGACGCACGAAGTGAAGACACGCCGCGTAGGCCACGACCCGCCAGAACCCAAAGCCGCCGAACGACGCGTGGATCACGACCCCGCCGACGTAGAGCCCGACCGCGAGGAGCGCGAGGCGTTGCGCGTGGGCCCTTCGCTGATCGCCGTGCAACAGCGTCACCCAGAGCGTGGACCACACATGCGCCACGTCGACGCCCACGACGAAGACGAGCCAACCGATAAGCCCAACCTCACCCTCGGCGCCCGCGGCGCGCGCGATCGCGACGCTCACCGCCGCGAACAGCAGAGGGCCGAGGAAGAGCGCCGGGTCTGCGCGCGGACCGAAGAGCGCGTGGACCCTCATGCGTCGAGATCCGACGGCGCGTGGCGACCAAGCGCCGCGAGCACCTCTTCGCCCGCGCGAAGCCCGTGCACGTACGCCTCTTCGAAGAGCGCCACGCCCGATAGCTCACTGTGTGCAACATGCACACGACCAAACGGACGCGCGGCAGACGCCTCGGCGCAGCGGGCGCGCAACCCGGGCACCGGGCGCACCATGGCGTGTCCCCATCGCAGGACATCGATGCGGCGTACGTGCTCGCGAATGCGAGGGTGCGCCGCCTCGAGATCGCTGAGCACGACCTCGCTCCAGGAGGTGTGGTCCACGGCGAGGAGCTTCTCGCGGACGGCCTTCGGGTCGGTGTCGCAGAGCGCGTAATAGTGCGTAAGCGCCAGCGCGGGCGCGCGTTCGTCGACTTGGTGGCGCGCGTTCACGTACCCAAGCGACGGGCTTCGGTGCAGCACGTTGTCCCAGGCGAGCGGCGCCTCCTGGCGTGCGAAGGCCGGGTCGACGACCAAGTTCGCCACGACCCAGCTTCCGTAGCTCGGGGCCTCGAAGCCTGCGTCGCGTTCGGCGAGCCCGTCGACCATGCGGCGGGCAACGTAGGCGGGCACGGCGAGGACGACGCGCCGCGCCCTACGTGTGCGCCGCGAGCCCTGCCGATCTTCGACGACGACGCGGCACTCTTCGCCGACTTCGCCCACACGGCGGCCGAGCACGCCGTGTTCGATGGAACCGCGGCCCTTGCGCGCCAGGTGGGTGACGAGGCGCGCGTTGCCCTCGGGCCAGGGGATGACCGCGCGCGGTTCGCCGTCCGGTCCCGATCGCGCCGCGAAGTAAAAGAGCGCGGCCCACGCGCTCGTGTGTTCGACGCGCAGCCCGAAGTCGTCGCGGCATGCGTAGTCCACCAGCCAACGCAGACGCGCCGATCGGTAGCCCTCGCGATCGAGCCACGTGCCCATGGTCACGCGATCGAGCTCGAGCACCTCCGCGTCGCGCGAGGCGTAATGAAGCGGCGCGATGAACGCACGACGACCCTGCGCGTCACGGCGCGCGGCGAGCAAGCGCACATGCGCGCGAAAGCGCTCGAGCTCCGCGAGGTCCTCAGCGCTCGCGCCCGCGCGCGGGTAGAGCCCTTCTTCCCATCGTCCAAGGTGGAAGAGCCGCTCCTCCGGCGCCCGCACGACCGCCTCTTCCGCCAGCACGACGTCGCGGCCGTCTTCGCTCCGGCCCACGATGACGCCGAGCTCTTCGAGCAAGCGCACGATCGGCTTCGCTTCTACGAGCGGCGCCGTCACGTAGTGCGCGCCCCAAGGATGCGCTCCGCCAGCGTTTTGACCGCCCTTCGCGGTCCCGCCGACGACGGAGTCCGCCTCGACGAGCAGCACGCTCAGCCCCTCGCGTCCCATGCGCTCCCGCGCCGCGAGACCCGCCACGCCGCCGCCGATCACGATCGCGTCGTAGAGAGGCTCGTCGGTGCTGGGCTCGAGGAGCGGAACACGGCCCTCGTCGCGAACGCGATGACCGCGGAGGAGCTCCTCGTCGACGAGCTCGCCCTCGATCCGCGGCGTCGAGCCGGAGCGCTTGCACGCCGCGAGAGCGAGCGGAGCGCCGAGGAAAAGCTGGAGGAGATCGCGGCGCGAGGTCACTGCCACCGATGCCACGCGTTTTCGTAATACCGCACGAGCGCCTGGTTATCGAGGCGGTTTACGGCGACTTCCACCGGCGCCAGGTCGCGCGGCACCACGAAGAGCGACGCGAGCGTGGGCCCGTCGAGGAAGCGAAGCTTGCCGTCGAGCCAAGCGGGGAGCCGTGCAGGCGGATCGATCGGCGCGGTCGAGGCGAGCACGTAGCCCCAGGGGCCAAAGCTCGGCACGTGCGCATGGTACGGGAGCGCGTTGAAGCCCGCGGCCTCGAGCGTGCGAACGACGCACCAGTACGCTTCGCGCGAGAAGAGCGGGGAGCTCGCCTGCACCACCACGGCGGCGCCCGGAGCCAGCGCTTCGCGCAGGAGGCGGTAGAAGCGTGTAGTGTACAGCTTTCCGAGGGCGAAGTGATTCGGATCGGGAAAATCCACGATCGCCAGCTGAGCTTTGAGGCTTGGACCCTCGCGCGTGAGCCAGGCCATCGCGTCGTCGTGAACGACGCGCACGCGCGGGTCGTCGAAGGCGTGCCCGTTGAGCGCCGCGAGCGGCGGGTACGCGAGAGGCAGGTTCGTCATCGCCGGGTCGATGTCGACGAGCGTCACGCGCTCGAGGTGCGGGTTCTTGAGGATCTCGCGCAAGGCGAGCCCATCTCCTCCGCCGAGCACGAGCACCTCCCGCGCTTCGGGCGCGAGCGCATGGGCCGGGTGCACGAGCGCCTCGTGGTAGCGGTACTCGTCGGCCGAGGAGAATTGCAGGTTTCCGTTGAGGAAGAGCTGAAAGCCCGCGCGGTTCTTGGTCACGACCAAACGCTGGTAAGGCGTGGTCTGCGCGTAGACGATCTCGTCCGCGTACACCTGCTCTTCCCCGTGCTTCACGATCGCCTCGGCGCCCGCGAGCGCGAAGGTCAAGACCGCCAGGACCGCACACGCGCGCACGCGGAGCCCCAGGCGCTTACCTGGCGGAATGGCCTGCGCGAGCAACGACGTGCACCAGAGCGCGATGACGGCGTTTAGGAGCCCGAAGACGATGGCGGTGCGCACGAGGCCCAGGCGGGGCACGCACACGAGGGGGAAGAGCAGCGAGGCCGCGAGCGAGCCGAGGTAATCGAAGGTGAAGATGCGCGAGACGAGGTCCTTGAACTGCACGCGCCCTTCGAGGATGCGCATGAGCAGCGGGAGTTCGAGGCCGACGAGCATGCCGACCATGGCCACGATGCCGTAGAGCAGCACCGGGAAGAGGCGTACGTGCGAGGTCGCGAGAAAGAGCATCGGCGCTGAGAGACCGCCGAAGAGCGCGACGCCGAGCTCGACGTCGACGAAGCGCGCCGCCAGCGGCTCCTCGAGGTGGCGCGAGAGCCATGCGCCCACGCCCATCGCCGAGAGGTAGAGCCCGATGACGACCGAGAATTGGGTCACCGAGTCGCCGAGCACGTAGCTCGCGAGCGTGCCCGCGAGCAGCTCGTAGACGAGACCGCACGTGGCGAGCAGAAAGACGTTGAGAAAGAGAAGGCTCGGCTTCGGCACGCTTGCGACTCGCGCCCGCTAGCCGTGCACGGCGGCCGAAATGATCATCGCGATGCCGATGATCACCGCGCCCATGAGGATGGCCAGGGCCGTGTTTTGGTCTTCTTCGATCTCCTTGCGGATGGAGAACGGCGTCACCGCTTCCATGAGCCAAAAGGCCACGCCGAAAATGACGATTCCGACGATCGCGTAGAGCGCCTCTGCCAGGAGCGTGTGGCCGAAACTTGCAAGGTTCATCTATTTTCCTCCAGAGATTCCCGAGTGCCAGAAGTGATACTGGCGCCAACCCGTCGAGGCGCTGCGCGCCGACATCGGCGGGGGTCGCTCGTCCCGCGGCTGCGGAGAGACGCTCCCGCGCAGCGCCCGCAAGAACCAAGCGGCGTCCGCGGCACCCACGAGCAACGCGAAGACGATCGCGTACCTTCCCATCGCCTTCATTCGTCGCTCCCGCTGTCGTCGTCGTCGTTCGACGCGGAGTCCCCGTCCTCGGCGAGCGAGCCCACGGGCGCACCCTCGAGCCGGCGTCCGTAGGCGTTGAAGTCGCTCGCCTCGCGTCGCTTCGTCTCGAAGAAGTGCTTGAAGATGCCAAAGACCGCGAGCAGCGCGAGCGCGAAGATCTGCCACACCAAGAAGTCCGAGAACGAGACCCCGCCCTCGGAGACCGTGACTACGACTTGCTGCACGAGCGGCGACGAGGCGACGGTGTCGACGCGCAGTCGGTAGCTCCCCGGCGGCAGATGCCCGATCGTGACCGACGCCTCACGCTTCCCCTCCGGGTCGCCGTCTTCGTCGCGGAGCGCGGTCGACGCTGCCCGTACGCTGTCGACGGGTGCGTCGCGATCGTCGAGCACGTCGACCACGAAGTCGACGTAGGAGTCGAGCGGCGGGTCCGCGCGCAGATCGATCTTCACGCGCCGGCTCCCCCGAAGCTCGAAGGGGGATGTCGTCAGGACGACCCCTTCGTTCGCGGTGGGCGAAGCCACGGCCCCGGACGGGAGCACGAGGCTCTCGGCGAGCACCTCACGCGACGCACGCAGCGGGAGCAGCGCAAGGAACAGCACGAATGACGCGAGCAGCGTCCGCCACCACACGCGGCCGATCCCCTCGTAGGGGTTCGGCTCGACCATGCCCACCCCTTCGGCCGGCGGGAGGTGCGCGTTCGGGAAGAATCCGGCGACCGTGCTGCGCTCCAGGTGTTCGCCGCGACTCCAGTTGATCTCGCTGGCGTCGCCCTCGCACGAGAGGACGTGCGGGGCGCTCACGTAGTCGAAGGCCTCGCTGAGCTCGCCCACGGTGACGCGCCACGGGAACTCGCCGGCGACCGCGTCGACCGTCGCGTGGTCATGCGCAAAGAGCGTGTAGGTTACACCCTCATTCACGAGCTCACGCATCGCCTCGGTCGGCATGGGACGCGCGAAGGACGGCGCGGGCGTCACCCAGAGCCAGTGGCCGCGCGCCTCGACGAGGTAGCGGAAACCCTTCACCGCCGCATACGAAACGTACTCGTTCCACGGGTAACGAACGCCTTGCGAGGTGACGCTCCGCTCGACCCAACCCACGAGCTGCCACTCGGTGTTTTCGTGGCGGAAGCGCGACCCGAGGCCCAGCGGCGGACGCTTCGCATGGGCGAGGGTTTCAAGGAGCACGAAGCGGGTGCCCTCCACGTCGTGGAGACTCCCGCACGCGACGCACGTCACGCGGCGCGAAGCCCCCGGCACGACGAGCTTGATTGGACCGCCGCAGTTCCCGCAGGCGAGCGCCTCGGTGGCGGTCACGGCGGCGTCGCGTGAGCCCCCGCGCACCGGCAGGCCGAGCGCTTCGAGGGTGACGACGCGGCCCAGGAAGAGCGTCGGTTCGTCGAAGGCGAAGTCGAGCGTCGCCGCGGCCCCGCCTTCCGCGACGAGATCGACGTAGCGATCGTCATGATCGAAGACCGGAATGAAGGGGATTTCCCCCTCGCTCGCGATCGTGCGCCGGGTCTGCCGTTCGCCGACCACGAAGCGCTCGCCGCCGAGGGTCAGCGCGGTGCCGGGCGCGAGGTCTTCGAAGGTACGGTCGGCGAGATCCGGGGCGAGCTCCACCTCGCGCATGAAGGTGAAGACGCCCTGCGCCTCGGAGAGCCAGCCGACCTCGCCGTTCTCGAGCGCCGCGTACCACTCGCTCCAGCGACCGCCCTTCGGGTGCTGGAGGACCGTGCGCCCCATCAGCGTGAACGTCACACCCGCGTAGCGACCGCGACGGAAAGGCTCGAGGCCCGCCTCGCTCGCCACGAGGTCCGCGTGACGACCGCAGTCTTCGAGCTTGCCGTCGCTGCGCGAGACGGTCGTGCCGCAGTGGCGGCAGGTGGTGACGTACGCTTGCTCGAAGCGGAACTCCACCGCAGCGCCGCAGGAAGGGCAGGTACCGCGCGCGCTCACGGTGCCTCGTCACGGTCGACGACCCGCACGCGGACCGCGCAGGGGCCGAGGGCGAGCGTGAGGATCTCGGTCCACGGGAGCGGTGCGATGGGGCGGCAGCTGTGGAGGTCGAGCGTGAGTGCGCCGCGCTCGGGGAACGAGTGGATCGCCAGGTGCGACTCCGAGAGGAGCCAGAGGCCCGTGTGGCCGCCGAACGCTCCTTCTCGTGCGGGGAACGCGTGCCACTGCGGGGCGCCGATCACCGTGAGCCCGAGGCGCGCGACGATGCCGTCGCCGAGCTTCCGGAGGAGCTCCCCTTCCGCGAGCGACGCCGAAGCGACGCCGCGAGCTTCGATCACGTGCAGGGTGCCGAGCGTTGCCACGAGCGCCTCACCGCAGAGCCGAGCGAGCAACCCCTGGACACCACGACCCTGCGTCTTGCGGCGAAGCGCCTCGCTTCATGGAACCCGTTACCCCTGCTCAATGCGCACGACGCGCTGACCTTCACCTACGACAATTGGGGTTTCGAGGGCGCGAAAAAGCACCCCCTTGGCCCAGCGCGAGGCCTCGACGAGCGACGCGTCGTCGCTGTTCCCGAGGAGCGCGAGACGACCGGCGAGGAGCGAGGCGAGCGCGCAGCCCGTGCCATGCACGTCGGCGACGTCGAGGCGCGGCGCCGGGAAGACGTGGGTCGCGTCGGCGAAGACGAGCGCGTCGTCGGCGGCGCTCGTGGTCCAGTGACCGGCCTTCGCATAGACGGCGCGCACCCCGCGAGCGACGAGCGCGCGCGACGCGAGGACGGCGCTGTCGAGGTCGAAGGCGGGGAGGCCCGCGAGCGACGCGAGCTCGGGCCCGTTGGCGCAGAGCACGGTCGCGTGAGGCAGGATCTTCGTGCGAAGCACCGCGCGCGAGGCCTCGGTCGCGAGAGGCCGACCGGTCCCTTCGTGGGCGACGCTCGCCGCCGCAACCGGATCGACGACGAGCATCCCCGTGTATTCCGCAACGAATTCTGCGACCGCCTCTGTGACCGCCTCTGAGCCGAGCGCCCCGAGCTTCACGACGTCCGGCGGCTGCGCCTTCACGAGATGCGCGAGCTGGGCGCGAAAAGTCGACGCGGCAACGGGCTCGACGTCCGCGCAGCCCGCCGTGGACTGAACAGTCAGCGCGCTCACGACGACGCACGCGTGCGCGCCCGCGCCTGCGACCGCCGCGACATCCATCGCGACGCCGGCACCGCCGCTCGGGTCGAGGCCTCCGATCGCGAGCACGACCGGCCTACGGCGCGCCGAGCGCCATCGTGTGCTTGGGCGTTCACTGTCCGTGCTCATCGCCCCGCATCGTGCGCTTCGTCCTCGGGCGGCGCAACGCTGCTATCGTTCGCCGGATGGTTCCCTTCTTCGAGCTCCGCGATCCCTCGGTGGCGGGCGGCATGGTCACGAGCGGCGAATCCTCCCGCGTGCTCGTGGTCGACGGCAGCCCCGAGCTCGAACGGTGGCTCCTGGGCCTCGCGCTGCCGCCGCCGGGCGTTCTTTTCCTGCATCGGCGCGACCTCGCAACGGCGCGCGACGTGCGCCTGGCTTGCGCCGTTGGCGCGAGCTTCCTCCCGCAGCTCGACGACGTGACCCTCGTCGAATGGGTGCTCCGTGCCGCCGCCACCGCCGAGCGCCCGAGCTTTCGACGCGACGACGCCGAGACGCTCCTCGAGAACCTCGGCCTTCGCTTCCTCGCGCGCACCGCGCTCGCGCACGTCCCGCCTGATTTGCGCCCGCGGGCCTCGCTCGCGGCCGCGCTCGCCTCGAACCGGCCCGTGCTCGTGGCCGACGCCTCGACGGGCTTCGGCACGCTCGATCGCGACGAGACCGAGTACGCCACCTGGGACCGCGCCTGCGAGGGCCGCGACGTGGTGCTGCTCCTCCCGCGCCACGCGGCGACGTCGCCCTTCCGCGATCGAGGCTGGGTGCTGGTGAACGAGGCGCCGCCCGCGGTCGCGCCAACGCCCCTCCTCCGCGTGCGCGCCAACGCGAGCGCCCAGGAACTCGCAGGGCTTCTGCGCGGCGCGGGCTTCGCCTGCGCGGTCGACGACGGAGAGCTTTACGTGCGCCGGGTAGAGCCACCGGGGCAAACGGTCCAGCGCCTCGCCGCGTCCTTGCACGCGCGCGGCTTGCGCCTCCGCGAGGCGAGCGCCTTCTTCGCGCCGATTCCGGAGGAGGCCTTCGACGCGACGCAACGCGGCGGGCCGAGCCCGGTGCCGGCGGACGGCCGCGCGGACGTAGAAGCCCGCACACCGTGAGCCTTGGAAGCGGCGCTCGTTTCGTGCGACCATGGCTCTACCGATCATGGACTTGGGTGAACTCCGCATTGAAGTGACCGATATCGCTGACGGACCGCTCGTCCGCGTCGACTGGCGAGGCAAGGGCAACGCCCTCCAGCCAACCGTGGCGCTGGCCCCGATCTTCGACGACGTGCTCGCGCGGGCCCGCGCGGGCAACGCGACCGTCGACATGCACTTCGAGGAGCTCGAGTTCTTCAACTCGGCGACGATAACGGCGGTGCTCCACTTCATCCGTCGCGCGCGCGCCGAGCGCCGCACCGTCGTCCTCAACTACCACGGTGGCCTGCGTTGGCAGCGCTACTGCTTCGACGCGCTCGCGGCCTTCGAGAAAGACGACGGCCTCGTGCGCATCCGTCCCCTCGAGCTGCCCTCCCCTTCGCGCGCATGATGCACGTCGAGCTCTCCGTCGCCCCCGTGTGGAGCCGCGTGCCCGAGGTTCGGGACGCGCTCATGCACGGTGCGCGCGCGGTCGGGCTCGTCGAGGACGGCGCCTATGCCGTGGGCATGGTGGTGAGCGAGCTCCTCGAAAACGCGATCAAGTACGGCACCTTCGGCGAAGGGGCGGCCATCCAGGTCGTGGTCCACCTCGCGGCCGGTGTCGCGCGCGTCGTCGTCACCAACCCCGTCGACGCGGCCTCCGCACACCCTCATCGCCTCCGCGCGGCCGTCGCTCGCCTCGGTGAGGTCACGTCGCCGCTCGAGGCTTACGTGAGCCGCGTGACCGAGATCCTCGAAGAGCCCGCGCATTCCGAGGTGAAGCCCACGGCGGCCGCGATGACCCTCGAGGAAAGCGGCCTCGGCATCTTCCGCGTCGCCCACGAAGCGGAGAGCACCGTGAGCTTGCGCTTCCTCGCCGACGGCTGCGTGGAGGTCTCGGCGTCCATGCGATGGGGCACGACCCGCGACCACGAGCTCGTGGCCTGAGGCGGTCCGCTTCGCGCATTTTGCGTCGGCGGGAGCGACGGGCGTAGGGAGCGACGCGCGGCCAGCGTTCTTTGGGAAAGCACGTCTTCCCCGAGAGAGAACGCCCCATGAACACTTCGCCCATTCGACGCCACCCGCTCCTCCTCGTCACGCTGCTCGGCGCGCTCGCAGCCCCAGCCTTCGCGCGCCCATGCGAAGGCGACGGCGGAGGCGGAAGCTGCCCGCATCATGGGGGCAAAGGCAAAGACGACGGAGACCGTCGCGGGCCACGCATGGGGATCCATCACCTGCTCGAGGGCGTGGAGCTCCGAGCCGATCAGCGCGAAGCCGTCCTGCAGCTCCACAAAGAGGCGATGGCGGATCGCTCGCTCGTCGAGGCCACCACAAAGGCCTACCGCGACGAGCTGGCGAAGGGCGTCCGCAGCGGCACCTTCGACCGCGCGGCGCTCGACAAGCTCCTCACCAAGACCGCGGAGGACCTCTCCGCCTTGCCCCCGGTGCACGTGAAGATGCTCGCGCGGCTCCACGCGATCCTCGACAAGGGCCAGCGCGCGCAGGTCGCGGAGAAGATCGCTTCCTTGCCTCCGATGGCGATGCACGAGGGCGCGACGAACGGCGAAGGCAAGCAGGAGCACGGCGGGCGACGCGGGCGCGGCGGCCGCGAGCACCATCGCGGAGGCCCCGAGATGCACCGCTTCCACCGCCTCGCCGAAGAGCTCGATCTCACACGCGCCCAGCGCGAGTCGATCTTCAAGGCCTTCCACGACCGCATGCGCGGCGAACACGAGGGCCACGCCCGCTCGGCCATGCACAACGAGATGAAGCAGCGCCATCAGGCGCTCGCCGCACGTTTTCGCGCCGAGACCTTCACGGTCACCGACGCCGACCGCATCCCCGCGGCGCACGCGAGCAAGCGCATCGCCCACATGACGACGTTCGCCGTCGTGGCCGCACCCGAGCTCACCGTGAACCAGCGCCTCAAGCTCGCCGATCACATCGAGGCCGGGCGCACCGACGACGAGCCCTGACTCGCGTGCACGCGCTCGCGCGTGGTGCCGCGGGCGCTACTTGACCGCTTGCATCGCCGCGAGCATCGCGTCGGCGTCGACGAACTCGTTGAAGCGCTTCACCTCACGTCCCTCACCGTCGAAGAGCACGACGGTGGGGAGCCCGACGACCTTGTACTTGCCCTTCACCGCCTCGATGCGCGGGTCTTCGTCGTCGGTGGCGTCGATCTGAAGTGCCACGAAACGCTGGCCTTCCTCGCGCACGCGCGCGTCCGCGAACGTGTACTTCGTGAGCTCCTTGCACGCCGCACACCACTCGGCGCCGAAGTCGACGAGCATCGGCTTCTTGTCGCGGTGCGCGGCCTCCACGGCCTCGGCCTCGGAGGCGACCCAAGCGAGCGCCGCCGGAGGCACGAGGAACGCCGCGAGCAAGAAGCACGCGCCACCGACCGCGAGCGGAATCGATGCAAGATGCATGGGCTTGCTCAGGTGGGCGATCGTCGAACCGCGACGCTCCGCCGCGACGTGCAGCGAGGCGAGGAGGAGCCCGGCGGCGATGGCAGCGCCGGCGACCGCGAGGTGCATCGTGGTGGGCTTCTCCGCGAGCTGGAGCGCCGGGGTCGCGATGCGGAGGAAGTGGAACGCGAGGAGCGCGAGCGCGAGGCCGAAGAACCACTTCACGGCGAGCATCCACGAGCCGCCCTTCGGCAGGCTCACCGCGAAGGTGCCGACGAGAAAGAACGGCGCGCCAAGACCGAGGGCGAAGACGAACATGATGCCCGCGCCAAGGAGCACGTTCTTCGTCGTCGAGATCCACAGCAGGAGCCCCGTCATGAAGGGGCCCGTGCACGGCGCGGCCACGAGCGAGGTCACGAGACCGAGCACGAACGCGCCGCCGAAGCCGAGACCACCGGCGGTCGCGAGGCGGTTCTGGAGGCTCGAGGGGAGCGCGAACTCCCACGCGCCGAACATGCTGAACGCGAGCGCGACGAAGATCGCTGCGAGGCCCCGCAGGACCCACGCGTTGCCGAGGAAGCTGCCGAAGACCTGACCGGACATCGCGAAGAAGACGCCGAGCCCTGTAAAGAGCGAGGCCATCCCGAGGACGAAGCTCGCCGAGAGCGCCGCTGCACGGCCGCGCGTGGGAGCCGCCTCCGCGCCACCGAACACCGAGACCGTGATCGCGATCATCGGGTACACGCAAGGGGTGAGCGTGAGGCCGAGCCCGCTCACGAAGGCGAGCGCGAACGCAGGCCCGAGCCCCTTGGCGAGCGCCTGTTCGAACATCGAGGACTCGGCCGCGAACGCGACCGAGGGCGCGAGCAGCACAGCGAGGAGCAGCGACGACGAGAGGCCTGGGCGCAGATCGCGGCGGGTCATGGGCGGCACCTTGGCCGGAGCACGGCGTGTCCGCAAGATCCGCCGCAACCGTGCGGCGACGTCGCAGGGTTTGCTGCACCAAGCACGGAACACGACACCGTCACGATATGGCGCCAGTCGCCAGAGGGCCGGCGGCGAGGCGCTCGAGGTCGCCGCGCGCCACACACTCCCTGCTACCCTTCGCCCATGCGCGTCGCGGTCTTCGGCGGGAGCTTCAACCCCCCTCACCTCGGCCATGTGCTCGCCGGCACGTGGCTCCTGGCCACCGGCGAGGTCGACCACGTGCTCGTGGTGCCCGCGTACCGCCACGCGTTCGGCAAGAACCTCGCACCTTTCCCGCTTCGCATGCGCCTCGCCGAGGCGGCCTTCGCGTGCGTCGCCCACGCGAGCGTGGATCCCATCGAGTACGAGCTCTCCGGCGAGAGCCGCACGCTCCACACGCTCGAGGCCCTCGCGCGGCTCCACCCGACCTGGGAGCTCCGCCTCGTCATCGGCACCGACGTGCTCGCGGAGGCTGACAAATGGTACCGCTTCGACCGCGTGCGTGAGCTCGCTCGGCCGCTCGTGCTCCCGCGCAGCGACGGAAGCACGCCCTCACCGCTCCCGGTGCTCTCGAGCACGCAGGTCCGAAGCGCGCTCCGTGCGGGCGGGCGCGAGGCGGTCCGCGAGCTCGTGCCCCGTGCCGTGTACGATTTGCTCGACGCCGAGGCCCTCGGTGCGCTCTTGGGGGGCTCATGAAGCGCTCCCTCGACGTCCTCGTGCTCGGCCGCGGCAAGCTCGGCATCGCCCTTCAAAAGCATGCGCGTGCGGCGGGTCATCGTGTCCGCGTTGCCGCCTCGCGCACGTGGGATCCCGCGACGCCCATCACCGCCGACCTGCTCGTGCTCGCGGTGCGCGACAAAGAGCTCGAGCCGCTCGCGGCCGCGCTCGCCGCGAAGGGATCCGTCACCGCTCGCACCGTCGTCGTGCACGTGGCCGGCGCACGATCCTCCGCGGTATTGGCGGCGCTGCGCGGGCATGCGGCAGGCGTCGCGCAGATGCACCCGATGATCGCCTTCGCCACGCCGGCGTTCGCACCCTCGCTCGCGGGCGGGCATGCGCACGTGGAGGGTGACGAGGTCGCCGTGAAGCTCGCGCGGCGCTTCTGCCGTTCGCTCGGCCTCGTGCCGCGAACGTTTCCCGGGCTCGATACGGTGGGCTACCACGCAGCCGCGGGGCTCGTGGCAAACGGGGCCGCCGCGCTCGCAGCGCTCGGCCAGCAGCTCCTCGTACGCGCGGGGGCACGGGCGGAAGACGTCCCGCACATCCTCGGGCCGCTCCTGCACAGCGTGGCCGAGAACGTCGCGGCGCTCGGCATGCCTGGGGGCCTCACGGGTCCCGTCCGCCGCGGCGACGCGCCGGGCCTCGCACGGCACCTCGAGACCATCCGCAAGCTCTTGCCGGAGGCCGCTTCGTTCTACGCCGAAGCGGCGCGCGCTCAGCTCCCGCTCGCACGCGCGCTCGGCGACGCGACGCCGGAGGCCCTCGACGCCGTGGAAGCGCTCTTGCGCGGGTAAGCGACGATGGGCGAAGGCGCAGCACGCGAAGTCATCCGGCGTATGCCATACCGTATACGACGTATGTTTTTGGTACTCGCGCTGAACATCGGTGCGACCTCGCTCACCTCCTGCACGAGCGCCCGGGACGAAGAGTCCGGGTGCGTCGAGCGCTTCTGGGTTCGGCCCGCGGATCCCGCGGCGCGCGTCGAGCTCGTCGGCTCCTGGGACGACTTCGCCCGACCAGGGGCTTTGCTCTCGGCGCGCGACGACGGCTGGTTCGTCGGCGCTCGAACGCTGCCGCCAGGCCCCGTGCGCTACGCGTTCATCGTCGACGGGCGTTGGGTGCGCGACGTGACCGAGCCCCTCGAGGAGACCGTGCGCAGGCAGCCGGTCACGCGGCGCGACGTGAGCGACTGCCGCGTGCCGCACGTCGCGCTTGCGAACGTACGTGTCGAGGCGAACGCGGTCCGCTTCACGGCGACGCTTACGGGCGGCGGCGACGGCACCCCGATCACCTCGCTTGCCGTGGTGGACCGCGACACGGGAGCGCGCGAGCCCGTGAGCTTCGTGCCGACGAGCCAAGGCCGCGTCGAGGTCGCGTTGCCGCTGCCCGCGCGGGCGCGCTTCGCCTTCGAGGTGGTGGCCGAAGACGCGCTCGGTCGCAGCGCAACGCAGCGCTCGTTCGTGTGGACCGACGGGCTCACGGCGCAGGACGCGATCGGCTACCAAGTCTTGCCGGACCGCTTTCGCGACGCGAACGGCGAGGCGCTGGCGATTCCCTCGCCGCTTGCCGCGCGCGCCGGAGGAAAGCTTCGCGGAATCACGACCGCAATCGAGCGTGGAGATCTCGATGCGCTCGCGACGAGCACGATCTGGCTCATGCCTCCGGTGGCGAACACGGCGGCCTTCTTCGACATCGGCGACGGCGCGACGGGCACCGGCTACCACGGCTACTGGCCGCGCTCGGCGAGCGCGATCGAACCGGCCCTCGGTGACGAACAGGACCTGCGTGAGCTCCTCGCAGCCGCCCACGCGCGCGGCATTCGCGTGGTGGTCGACGTCGTGCCGAACCACGTGCACATCGAGCATCCTTTCTGGCGCGAGCACGCGGGCGATGGGTGGTTCCAAGGCACACCCGGCAGCTGCATTTGCGGGTCTTCGACCTGCCCCTGGGACACCAGCATCGAGCGCTGTTGGTTCGCCCCTTACATGCCCGACCTCGACTGGTCGGCACCCGCCGCGGCCGAAGCGATGACCGCCGCAACCGCCGCGTGGCTCGAGCGCTTCCCCTTCGACGGCGTGCGCATCGACGCGGTCCCGATGATGCCGCGCGGCGCAACACGGGCCATCGTTCAGCGGCTCCGCGAACGCGTGGGCCAAGGGTCGACGGACCTCGTCGCGCTCGGCGAGATCTTCACGGGCCCGGGCGCGTACGACGTGTTGCGCTACTACCTCGGGCCCTTCGGCCTCACGAGCACGTTTCACTTTCCTCTCTTCTGGGCCCTGCGCGGCGCCCTCGTGAACGAGCGAGCGCCCCTCACCGAAATCGGCGAGGTCCTCGCGGCGAGCGATCGTGCGTTCGCGGGCTCGGGGGCCACGCTCACGACCTTCCTCGGGAGCCACGATGTCGGGCGCACGGCCTCCGAGGCAAACGGCAGCGCCGGCGGTCGCTTCGACGTCGAGACTCCACCCACGGACCCACGCACCTGGGCACGGCTGCGTCTCGCTTTTGCTGCACTCTACACCCTTCCCGGTACCCCGATGCTCTACCAGGGCGACGAGCTCGGCATGGCAGGCACGGGCGACCCGGTGACGCGGCTCCCGCTCCCGCCGCGCGCCTCGCTCCCGCGCGAAGCGCTCGCGCTCGAGGATCACGTGCAGCGCCTCGCACGCCTTCGCCGCTGCGACCCCACGCTCCGTCGCGGGGAGCTCGAAGTCCTCCTCGCGAGCGACGAGGTGATCGCGTTCGCGCGTCGCCTGCCTGCTGCGGGCGCCTCCGCCCTCGTCGTACTCGCACGCAACCCAACCGTACCGGTACGCGTACCGCTCCCGGCGGATCTTCGCGGCGAAGTGCGTGAGTTTTTTCAGGGCGACAGGGCGTCACTCGGAGATGAGTTGACAATCGCTCCGGGCGCGCCCAGAACCCCGTACATCTGGTTGCCCAGCTCGAGCCCATGCCTCCCGTGAACCGCACCCTCCTCGCCGCCCTCCCCTTCGCCCTCGCGCTCGCGGCGTGTGGCGACGCGTCCGTGAACCGCCGCGACGACGGCACGCCGCCCGATCCTCCCGCGTTCGACCCGGGCTTCGGCGGCAGCGGCGGATCGTACGGCTCGGGCTCTTCGAGCGGTGGCGGTGGCGGCGGCACGGTCGACGCGGGCCCTCCTGTTCCCGTATGTGCCGAGGAATACCGTGGCTGTACGCAGCTCGTCACGTTCCCGTACGGCGGCGAGTCGTCGGTCGAGGTGCGTGGCAACTTCGGCGGCGACGCGACCTGGCAACAAGGCGTCGCGATGACGCGGAACGGGAGCCAGTGGGAGGCGAGCGTCGTCCTCCCGTACGCGCGCCCGGCGCTCGTGAAGTTCGTCGTGAACGGGACCGACTGGCGCGTGGACACCACGAAGCCCACGCAGACCGACGGCTCGGGCAACGTGAACAACCTCTTCGCACCCGTCACGTGCAGCCCCTACGTCTGCAACGAGCCACCACCGCCCGCGGCGGGCGTCTTCGACTGGCGCGACGCGGTCATCTACTTCGCCTTCGTTGACCGCTTCCTCGACGGCAACCCCGCGAACAACTGCTCGGTGAGCGGCGTCTCCGGGGCGATCGCGGACTACCAAGGCGGCGACTGGGCGGGCATCGCGCGCAAGATCGACGACGGCTACTTCAACGACCTCGGCGTCAACACGCTCTGGCTCACGGTGCCCCTCGACAACACGAGCCAGCGCGGCCGCGGCGTGGGTGGCGACGACAAGTACTACTCGGGGTACCACGGCTACTGGCCCAAGTTCGACAGCAGCAACCCCGCGCAGCTCCAGCAAGAGGGGTGCTTCGGCACGCTCGAAGAGCTGAAGCAGGTCGTCACGAAGGCGCACGCGAAGGGCCTCAAGGTGCTCTTCGACTACGCAATGGTGCACGCGCACGCCTCCTCCGCGGTCGTTTCGCAAAACCCGAGCTGGTTTTGGCCCAACGACAACGGCCGCGGCGGCAACTGCATCTGCGGCCAAGGGTGCTCCTGGGACTCGTTCCCCGACCGCGAGCGCTGCTGGTTCACCGACTACCTGCCGCACTGGAACTTCACGAACGGCGCTGCGCGTTCCTACAGCGTGACGAACGCGATCGAGTGGGCGAAGCAGACGGGCATCGACGGGTTCCGCCTCGACGCGATCAAGCACGTCGACATCAGCTGGCTCACGGAGCTGCGCGCGCGCGTGCAGCGCGAGGTCGTCGCCAACCAGAGCCCGCCGCAGCGCTTCTACATGGTCGGCGAAACGTACGACTTCGGGAACCGCGAGGTGCTGCGCTCGTACGTGGACCCGAGCACGAAGCTCGACGGCCAGTTCGACTTCCCCGCACGCCGACACATCGTCGAGGGCGTCCTCATGCGCACGATGCGCCTCTCGGACATGGTCGCGTTCCTCGACGGGAACGACGGCTTCTACGGTTCGAACGCGATCATGAGCACGTTCATCGGCAACCACGACCTGCCGCGCGTGATTCACCTCGCCGCCAACAGCCGCCTCTGGGGCGACAGCCAATACGCCGATGGCAAGGACCGCGCGTGGCAGCAGCCGCCCATCGCCGCGCCAAGCGAGCGCGAAGCCTACGAGCGCATGGCGAACGGCTTCGCGATCCTCGCGGCCACCAAGGGCGCGCCGCTCGTGTACTACGGCGACGAGATGGGCCTCCCGGGCGCCGGCGCCCCGGACAACCGCCGCTTCATGGCGTGGTCGGGGCTTGCCGCCAACCAGACCTGGCTCCGGGACCGCGTCGCCAAGCTCTTCGCGATCCGCGCGGCCCACCCCGCGCTGCGCCGCGGCACGCGTCAAACCGTCGCGCTCGGAAACGACACGTGGCTCTTCCGCGTCGCTAGCGGCTCGGACACCGTCTACGTCGCCGTGAACCGCGGCGATTCCCAGGCGACCGTGAGCGGCCTCCCGTCCACGGCGCTGCGAGAGCTCGTGAACGGCACCGCGCAGCAGAGCAGCAGCGTGACCGTCCCCGCGCGCACGACGCTCTTCTTCGCCGCGCCCTAGGCCACGCGAGAAGGGCTTTTCCGGCCGGGAAAGTGCGCTAGGCGACGGGCATGGCTACGCCCTTCGTCGAACGTCTCCAGGCCGACCTTGCTTCCATCGACGCGTCCTACCAGGCCGAGTTCGCCGGTCAGTCGCGCGCAACCCGAGAGCTCGGAGCCCTCGAGGCGCTCATCGCGCGCATCGACGAGGTGGTGACCCGCATCGATCAGATCCCGGCGGTGGCGCAGGGTCGCGAGCTGACCGAGGGCCGCAAGAGCGCGCTCGAGATGCGTGCAATGTACACCGAAGAGCTGAAGCAGATCGAGCGAGCGAAGCGCGCGAGCCCGGCGCAAGAGGCGTTCGGGGTGCTCGCAGCGAAGGCGAACTTCACCTTCGCCCGCTACGCCCGTCACTTCGCAGGCCAGTCGCGCGAGTCGCGTGACGTGTCGCTCCTCGCCGAGATGATCGCCGACCTCGAGGGCATCGAGACCAAGATGGTCGAGATCCGCAAGAAGGAGCGCGACGCAATCTTCGACAAGGACATCGAGGTCGTGCGCGGCAACCTCAAGATGTACAAGGCGGAGCGTCAAGAGGTGGAGAAGGCGCAGAGCGCGGGCACGCTCGAGCAGCGAGCGAGCCTCCTCGGCGGCGTCGCGAACGGCCAGTTCGCCATCTACGCGGAGCACTTCGCCAACAAGTCGCGCATCTCGCGGCGCCCAGCGCTCCTCGCGCGCGTGATCACGAACCTCGCGTCGATCGAAACCAAGATGCGCGCCATCAGCGCCCAGGGCTTCTTCGTCGACTGGCACGCCAAGAACATCGAGATCGTCGAAGAACGCCGCAAGGCCTACGAAGCGGAGCTCGAGGCGATCCGCGACGCGCGCAAGGGCACGCCGGTCGGCGACATCATGGGCATGCTCGGCGAGGCGGCGAACCAGCTCTTCGCGGCCTACGGCGAGAACTTCGCGGGCAAGTCGCGCACCGAGGTCGACGAGAAGCTTCTCTCCACGATCTGCGACGGCCTCGGCGACATCGCGACCCAGATGGAGGAGCTCGCGCGCATCGAGGAGAACGCGACGAACGCACAGAACCTCGACATCGTCCGCTCGAACCACGCCGCGTACGAGCAAGAGTGGCTGCAGATCAAGCGGGCCAAGGGCGCGAACGTCTGAGGGCACGGGCCACGCTCACGGGCGCCGCGCTCACGCCTTCGAGGCGGCGCGCCGTGAGAACCGTCGGGCTCAGGGGTCGAGCAGCGGCTGCGAGGCGCGCGCGACCACGAAGCCGAGGAGCAGGTTCATCGAGCGCTCGTCGGCAGGCGTGAACGTGTACTGCTCGAACTCCGCGCTCGTGGCCCACGCGAAGGCGTGCACGGTCTGCGGCGAGAGGTCGGCGTCGCTCGGGATTCCGCACTCGAAGAGGTGAAGCTCGACGTCGTAGGCCTCGTACGAGTGGCGCACGGTCGAGATGCGCATGCCGACCGTCGCCTCGATTCCGAGGCGGTGCTGGAGCTCGCGCGCGAGGGCGGTCTGCTCCGTCTCTTCGCGCTCCACGCGGCCGCCCGGGAACTCCCAGAGGAGCGGGAGCACGGCGGTGCTGCGACGCTGCGTGAGCAGGTAGCGGCCGTCGCGCTCGACCATCGCCGCGACGACGCGAACGAGCGGGCGCCCGCAGTCGTCGCTCGCGCTCACGCGATGCCTACGCGGAAGAGCTGCTGACCCATGAGGAGCACGTCGTTCGCGCCGAGCTCGTGCTCGCCGCGCAGACGCACGAACGTCCCGTTCGAGGAGCCAAGGTCCGTGAGGAATGCACGGTTTCCCTCGAGGTGAATCTTGCAGTGGAGGCCCGAGACGTAGCCGTCCTCGGGGAACAGCACGTCGCCGCGCTCACGGCCGAACTGCAAGCCCGTCGCGGGGATCGACGACGCGTTGCCGTAGTCGCCGCGGCCCACGACGCTCACGACGCGCGCGCGCACGCCATGGCGGGGCGAACCGAGCGTCTGCACGTCGCTGCCCGCGTCGCCTTCGGCCACGAGCTCGAAGCGGAGCACCTCTTGGCCGATGCGGAAGCCGTCGCCGTTCTCGAGGACCGTGGAGACGTTGCGCACGAGGCGTCGGTACACGCCGTTCAGCGAGTTCGCGTCGACCACGAAGAGGCGATCGCCGCGACGCTCGAAGCGCGCGTGGAGCGGGGAGAGCGTCGCGTCCGAAGCGAAGATGCCGCCGGTCTCGCGACCGATCACGGCGTGCTCTTCGGTGCAGGTGTAGAGGCCCGCGTCCGTGCCGTCGACGCGGAGGAGCGTGAGCGAGAAGCGCACGGGCTTCGGCGGGGCTGCGAGCGGCGACATGCCGCCGAGGGAGGTGCGATCGAGCGCGCGCGGGGGCTCGGAGGGAGCCTTGGCCGCGGGCGCCGGCACGCTCACCGAGGGGGGAGGCATGCGCGATCCGCACGCACCGCAGAAGACATTGCCCGGCTCGTTCGTGTGGCCGCAGGAGGCGCACACGTAGGAGGGCGCGGCGGCGACCGGCGCAGGCGCAGGTGCGGGCTCGGGGGTTGGCAGTTCGAGGGCCGAGGGCGCCGCGGGCGTGCCGATGGGGTCCGGCAGCGCTTCGATGTTGAGGTCGGTCTTGGCGACCTCGTGGGGCACCGAGCCGCGCGGCACCTGCGAGACGTCCGTGCCGCAGCCTTGGCAGAAGCGAAAGTGGTCCTGGTTTTCCGTGCCGCAGCTCGGGCAGATGATCACAGCGAACTCCTCGTGAAGGACGCCAGGATACCCGAAGGCGGCCGGAGAACCACCCCCTGCGGTGCACGCTCGCGTTGGAAATCGCCCCGTAGGGGACAACTGCAACGGTTGCGCAAATCGCCCGGGCACCCGTTCTTCCGCGCGCCGCGCGCGTTTCGGATCCCTTCGCCGCACGAGGCGCGATATGCACGCGCGGTGGCTGCAGGAGCAGCAGGAGGACTCATGGCTCAGGCAACGTTTCCCGAGATCAAGGCGGAAGGCACCGGTCAACTCTACGCGCGGTTCGTGACCTCGATGGGCTCCATCGTGGCGCGCCTCGAAGAGGAGAAGGCCCCAAAGACCGTGCGCAACTTCGTTGGCCTCGCGACGGGCACCCAAGAGTGGGAGCACCCGCGCACCGGCGAGAAGTCGAACGGCAAGGCGCTCTACTCGGGCACCACGTTCCACCGCGTGATCCCCGACTTCATGATCCAGGGCGGCTGCCCCCTCGGCCAGGGCGTCGGCGGCCCGGGCTACCGCTTCGCGGACGAGTTCCACAAGGACCTGCGCCACGACGGCCCGGGCGTCCTCTCGATGGCGAACGCAGGCCCCGGCACGAACGGCTCGCAGTTCTTCATCACCGAGAAGGAGACCGCGTGGCTCGACGGTCGCCACTCGGTGTTCGGCAAGGTCGTCGCGGGCGTCGAGCTCGTCGCCAAGATCACCCACGTCGATCGCGGCCCGCAAGACAAGCCCAAGACCCCCATCACGCTCGAGCGTGTGGAGATCTTCCGCTCGGAGACCGTGCCTACGGCGTGAAGCGCAGACGCACGAGGAGCCGATCGGCCCCCGTGCGGTGAACGAGCGCCGGGTCCGCTGCGGTGGGCTCGGCGTTCTGCATTTCGCCTTCGACGAAGAGCGGCGGGCGGGCGTCGACCTGCTGCGCCGAACGGTAGAAGCGCGCCTCCGCCGCCGAGAGCTCCGGGCCTCCGCCGCCACGTACGGCGACGAGGTGGCGAAGAGGCGAGGGCTCGATCGAGGCCTGGCCGAGCGAGCGTCGCCATTCGAAGGTGTTCGTGTCGACGCTCCGCACGAACGCCTCGCGCATGCGCACGGTCACGCGCGCTCCGGGCTCGAGCGCCGCGCAGGCCCGCAGCGCGAACGCCATGCCGGTCTCGTGGGCCGCGCCGTGGAGCAGCGCCGTCGTCCGAACCTTCTGCGGGAGGCGACGCCACGGGAGATCGGTGCACGCCTCGTTGCCCGCGGTGTCGAGGAGGCTCACCTCGACCGCACTCGGGAGCTCGACGAGCGGAAACGAGACGAAGACCTCGCGCTCGAGCGAAGCCGCCGGAACGGAGATTTCCTCGATGACCTCCACGGCGCGCGCATGCACCACGAACCGGATCGCCTCGACGCGGATGCCCTCGATCGGGGGCACCTCGGGCGGCGGCTCGGGCTTCTTAGCCGCCGTGAGCGCGAGGAATGCGCACGCGTACAGAGGCCTCATGCGTAGTGCTCCCCGAGGAGGCGACGCAGCTTGCGCGGAACCTGCTCGGCGCCCGCGAGCTTCGGGTACGGGCCCATGAGCGCCCCGAGGTGCTCCTCG
>CAIOHM010000282.1 GCA_903858055.1 uncultured delta proteobacterium | reverse complement strand
TCGAGACCTTCGCCAACGTGCGCGCGAAGGCGCCGAAGGCCCTCGTAGGCTTCTACAGCCACGGCGAGCAAGGCGACGCACCCGGCGTCGGCCTCAAGTGCAACAACTACTCGGTCGTCGCGCTCGCCTTCGGGTGAGCGCGCGTGCCGCGTCATGCGTCAGAGCTCGACCTGCGTGCCGAGCTCGACGACGCGGTTCGGCGGGATACCGAAGAAGGCCGTAGCGGACTGCGCGTTGCGCGAGAGGAACGCGAAGACCTTCTTGCGCCAAGGAGCCATGCCGCTCTGGCCGCTGAGGACCAGCGTTTCGCGGCCGAGGAAGTAGCTCACGTCGCGCGAGAGCGAGGGCAGCAGCTTGAAGGCGCGGCACTGATCGAGGATCTCGGGCACGTTCGGGGTCTGCGCGAAGCCGAAGCTCGCCTTCACGCGGAAGAAGCCGTGGCCGAGGTCTTCGCTCTCGAGGCGCTCGCGCGGGTTTCGAATCTCGGGCACGTGGAGCGTGCTGATCGAGAGCAGGATGACCTGCTCGTGAAGCACCTTGTTGTGCTTGAAGTGGTGCAGGAGCACCGGCGGCACGCCGTTCGGGTTCGACGTGAGGAACACGGCCGCGCCACGCACGCGGTGGGGCGGCTTGCGGTCGAGCTCACCGAGGAAGAGCGGCAGTTCGAGCACGTTCTCACTGAGGAATTTGCCTAGCAGCACGCGGCCTTGCTTCCACGTTGCCATCACCGTGTAGACGACCGCCGCGACGACGATCGGGAACCAGCCGCCGTGCGCGAACTTCGTGAGGTTCGCGGCGAAGAACGCGAGGTCGAAGGTGAGGAACAGGGTCACGAGTGACGCCGCGGCGGGGAGCGACCAGCCGAAGCGCTCGCGTGCGACGACGAAGAACAGCAGGGAGGTGATCGCCATCGTGCCCGTCACGGCGATGCCGTAGGCCGCCTCGAGCGCCGAGGAGGCCTTGAACGTCGCCACGAGGACCACGCAGGCGACCATGAGGAGATCGTTCACCTCGGGGATGAAAATCTGGCCCTCCGCCTTGCCGGAGGTGTGCACGATGGTCACGCGCGGGGAGAAGCCGAGCTGCACCGCCTGCTGCGTGAGGGAGTATGCGCCGCTGATGAGCGCCTGGGAGGCGATGATCGTCGCGATGGTGGCAACGAAGATGACCGGCACGAGGAGCGAGTCGGGGACGAGCTCGAAGAAGGGGCTCTTCACGACGGCGCCGTGCTCGATGAGGAGCGCGCCCTGGCCGAAGTAGTTGAGCAGCAGGCAGGGGAAGACCACGGCGTACCACGCGAGGCGGATGGGCCTCTTCCCGAAGTGGCCCATGTCGGCGTAGAGCGCCTCGCCGCCGGTGATGCAGAGGACGACGGAGCCGAGCACCAAGAAGCCCGCGACACCGTGGTGCATGACGAGGTCCAAGCCATGGCGTGGATCGATCGCGCGGAGCACCGAAGGCACGCGCGCGATGGCTGGGATGCCGAGCGCCGCGAGCATGGCGAACCACACGAGCATGGCCGGTCCGAAGACCGAGCCCACGCGCTCCGTGCCGTGCTTTTGAACGAGGAACACCCCGATGAGGATCGCGATGGTGATCGGCACCACGAACGGGTCGAAGGAGGTCGTGACGATGCGCAGCCCCTCGACCGCCGAGAGCACGGAGATGGCCGGCGTGATGACGCCGTCGCCGTAAAGCAGCGCTGCGCCGAAGAGGCCGAGCGTGGTGAGCACGGTCGTCGCGCGCGGGGAGCGATCCTTGTTGCGCGAGGTGAGCGCGAGCAGCGCGAGGATGCCGCCTTCGCCGCGGTTGTCCGCGCGCATGATGAAGGTCAGGTACTTCACCACGACCACGAAGGTCAGCGACCAGAAGACGAGCGAGAGGACGCCAAGGACGTTCGACGGCGTACGCTCGAGCCCGGTGGCCTCGTTGAAGCACGCGGAGAGCGTGTAGAGCGGCGAGGTGCCGATGTCCCCGTAGACGACGCCGAGGGCCCCGAGGGCGAGGGCGGCGGTGGATCCGTGGTGGTGGGAGTTTTGCTCCGGGGCCGCGGGAACCAGCGAGTTGAGCGGGCCCTGTCTTGGGGATGCGTCCATGCCGACGAGCGGACCATAGCGCGCTTCGACGCGCGCTGCTGGAGATCTGCACGTGACGGTTCGGTGGGCGCGCGTCAGTCGAGGCGGAAGAGCTCTTCGACGTCGGCCTTCGTGAGCTTCTTGGCGCCGCCTTCGTCTTCGGCGAGCACGCTCGCGACGAGATCACGCTTCTTCGCGCCGAGCTCGAGCATCTTCTCTTCGATCGTGCCCTTCGCGATGAGCCGGTACATCGTGACCACCTTGGTCTGACCGATGCGGTGTGCGCGATCGGTGGCCTGGTCCTCCACGGCCGGGTTCCACCACGGATCGAAGTGGATCACCGTATCGGCCGCGGTGAGGTTGAGGCCCGAGCCGCCCGCCTTGAGCGAGATGAGGAAGACCGGCGCGCCGCCCTCTTTCTGGAAGCGCTCGACGACGCCTTGGCGGTCCTTCGTGGAGCCGTCGAGGTACTCGTACGCGACCTTGTCTTCGTCGAGCGCCTGCTTCACGAGGGTGAGCATCGAGACGAACTGACTGAAGACGAGCACGCGGTGGCCGCCGGCGATGCTCGTTTGGAGCAGGTCGCGGAGCGCCATGAGCTTGCCCGAGTCGTCGTCTTCGAAGGTGCGCGGCAACCCGAGCAGGCGCGGGTCGCACGCAGCTTGGCGGAGCTTCGTGAGCGCAGCGAGGATTTGAATCTGGCTCTTCGCGACGCCGTTCTTCTCGAGCTCGCCCATGACCTGGGCACGCACCTCTTTGAGCACTTGCTGGTAGAGTGCATGTTGTTCGCCCGTGAGCTCGCACACGTGGTCGATCTCGATCTTCTCGGGGAGATCCTTCGCGACCTCGCTCTTCGTTCGGCGAAGAATGAACGGGTGAATCGTCGCGCGGAGGCGCTCGGCGGCCTTCTTGTCGCCGTTGTCGATGGGGCGTGAGTAGCGCTCTTCGAACTTGTCGAGGGGGCCGAGGAGCCCCGGCGCGACGAAGTCGAAGATGCTCCAGATCTCGGAGAGTCGGTTTTCGATCGGCGTGCCGCTCAGCGCGAGGCGCCGGTCGGACTTGAGCTTCTTCGCCGCCTTGGCGGTCGCCGAGTGGGGGTTCTTGATGGCCTGCGCCTCGTCGATGATCGCGTAGCGCCACGGCGTTGCCCCGAGGATCTCCTCGTCGCGGCGCATGAGCGCGTACGAGGTGATGACCACGTCCGCCTTCTCCATGGCCTCGCGCTCCTCGTGGCGGTCGGCGCCGTGCCACAGGTGCACCTTCATCGTGGGTGCGAACTTCTCGAACTCACGGACCCAGTTCGTCGTCACGCTCGTGGGCGCGACGATGAGCGCGCGGAACTTCGTGTCCGCCTTCTCGTCCGAAGCCTTCACGGACGCGAGGAGCGTGATGGTCTGCAGCGTTTTGCCGAGACCCATGTCGTCGGCGAGGACGCCGCCCGACCCGATTTCGTGCAGGAAGTGAAGCCACTGGAAGCCCTGCTCTTGGTACGGGCGAAGCTGCGCCTTCACGCTGCGCGGCTTCTTCGCGCCCTTGACCTCCTCGACGTTGCGGAGCTTCGCGAAGAGCTCCTTCGCTTCGTCGCTGATTTGAGCCTTGCCGACCTGGTCGAGGAGCTCTTGGAGCCGGCCCGCCTGCGCGAGACCGAACTTGCCCGTGTTGCCGCTCGTCGCGAGGATCTCGGCCTGGCGTGAGAGCACCTCGCGGACCTTCTCGCCGTCGATGCGCGCGAAGGAGCCGTCGGTGAGGCGCACGAAGCGGCGTCCTTCGGCGAGCGCACGGGCGAGCACGTCGGGCGCGACGGCCACGCCTTCGCTGGCGAAGCTGAGGCGCAGCGAGAGCCAATCCATGCCGGAAGACACGCGCGCCTGGGCGCCGAGCGGCTCACCGCGAAGCTGCACGTCGACGAGGTCGTCGGGCGTGTAGAGGTCCCACTCTTCCGGGAGCGCGCCGAGGCCGTCGGTCCAAAATTGGATGGCGTCGTCGCCGCGCGCGAGGAACCGATCGCCGGTCTCGTCGGGCGTGAGTCCGAGGTCGCGGAGCCGCTGCGCGGCCTCTTGCTGAGCGGGGATGTCCGCGCGAATGCAGCGCGCTCGCCGTGAGCCTGCACCGGGCGGGAGCACGAGGACCGGGATGCTCATGCCCACCGTGCTCACGGGGATCTCGTGGCCGTCATAGTCGGCGAAGAGCGAGACCGCGACCTCGGTGAGGGAGCCGTCGGCGACCACACGGAAGCCCGGCGTCATGTCGACCACGTCGGCGACCTGCGAGAGCTCCGGCAGGTCGGCGCCGACCGCGAGGGCGACCTTTGGAAGACCTTGCGCGATGAGCGCCGTGAGCTCGCCGATCGGCTCGGCGATGATGGGTTGCTTCACGAGGCGCCGGAGCGCCGCAGGGGTGACGCGGCGGTCGATCGGGTGGGCGATGCCCTCGTGGTCGATGTGCCAGCCCGGCTGCCCCTCGAACCACGCACCGGCACCGATGGGGAGCCGGCGCGAGTCGCCCTGACGCGTGAAGGATGCACGCACTTGGACGGCCTCGCCATCGGCGCCCATCTCGAGATCGAAGACGGGACGGACCGGGTCGTCCGACCACTTCAGCACGAGCATTTGCGGCTCGAGGACGACCTTGCGACCCTTGAGCGCCGGCATGATCTCCGCGGCGTCGCTGCCCTCGAGATCGACGGTGGGGCGCTTTTGCCCAGGCTTTTCGAACTTCAGCAGGTGCCGGACGGCGTCACGGTCCGCGGTGGGGTGCTCGTCGAGGGTCGCGAGCGCCTCCGAGGGCAGGAAGGGCTGACGGGTCGTCGGATCGACGAGGTGCGCGACCATCTGGCGCCCGCGGACTTGCAGACGAAATTCCAGGTCGAGCCCAGGGTTTGGCACGGTCTCCTGCGCCCACTCGTCCACGCCACCCGCCTTGGGACGCGGCGGCCCGGCTTCGATGACAAAGCCAATCCGACCATGCTTGTGCTTGCGCTTCGAGCGTCGCGAGGACACGTGTGCCTCTTCTCGTGGGGAGAGCCCCGCGCGGCCTTCTCCGCGGCCCGCTCATGCGGAGCCCAGCGCGAAGGGGCGCGAACCCAATGCCGGCCTTGTACCCAAGGAAAACGCCGAGCGCAAGGCGTGAACGAGAATCGTACACGCAGTGCGTCATAACGCTTGCGTGGCCGCCTCAGGCGGCGGACCATACGGATCCGCCCGGGGTCGCGGTCACGATCCCCCGCACGCCCAATCTCGTGATTCGCCTGGAATCTCTCGGAGTTCGACTCGTCGATCGGCGCCGCGGCGACCGCCGTTGGGTTCTCCATGGGCTCGATGTGACGGTGCCGCGCGGTTGCGTCTACGGGCTCATCGGGCCCGGCGCCGCGGGCAAGAGCGTGCTGCTCAAGGCGCTTGCCGGGCTGCTCCCCATCGAAGAGGGCGTCGTCGCGGTCGAAGAGGTCAACGTCGCGGCGGCGTCGGCCCTGGAGCTCGAGCAGCTTCGTCGGCGGCTCGGGATGGCGTTTCAAAACAACGCGCTCTTCGACCACCTCACCGTCGCGGAGAACATCGCCTTTCCGCTGCGCCGCCTCTTCACGCCCACCGAAGACGAGGTCCGCGAGAAGATCGCCGAACGCCTCGCCTGCGTCACGCTGCCGGGCTTCGAGGGCCGCATGCCGCCGGGGCTCTCGGGCGGACAAAAGAAGCGCGTGGCGTTCGCGCGTGCCACCATCACGAAGCCGCCCATTTTGCTGCTGGACGAGCCGGCGGCGGGTCTCGACCCGGTCACCTCGCAGCGCCTCTTCGACCTCATTCGCAAGGACGTGAAAGCGTCGGGCGCCACGTGCGTCGTCGTCTCGAGCGACCTCGATCGCCTGCTCCCGATCTGCGATCGCGTCGGTGTCCTCGTGCACGGTGAGCTCCTCTTCGACGGTACGGTCGAAGACGCCAAGCGCTCGAGCGACGCGCGCGTCTACCAATTCGTCAACGGACTCCCCGATGGCCCACTCTGACTCCCCGAGCCTCGTGCGGCGCCTCGGCGCGGGCACCGTCGAGACCGCTGCCACGATCGGAGCGATGCTCGCGCTGCTCGGACGCATCCTCGCGCGAGCGACGCCCAAGCGCTTCGACCGACGCGAGCTCGTGCGCCACCTCGAGTTCATGGCGATCGAATCGCTCCCCATCGTCATCGTGACGGCGCTCTTCACCGGGGCCATCGTGGTCATTCAAGCGACGCCGGTGGTCCAGCGTTTTGGCGCGGAAGGGCTCCTCGGCTGGGGCGCGGGCTTCGGCGTGCTCCGCGAAATCGGGCCGCTGCTCACGGCGCTCATGATCAGCGGGCGCGTGGGGGCGAACAACACGGCGGACCTCGGCACGATGGTCGTCACCGAGCAGGTCGACGGGCTCCGCGCGCTCGCGATCGATCCGCTCGAGTACCTCGTGGTCCCGCGCTTTTTCGGGCTCGTCACGACGCTCACGCTCATGACCGTGTTCAGTGATCTCCTCGCGCTCTTCGGCGCGGCCATCGCCGGGCAAGCGCTCATCGGCCTCTCGATGCATGGATTCTACAACGGCATCGCGGGCGGCCTCATCCAGTTCAAAGACGTCGCGCACGGCCTCATCAAGAGTGTCGCGTTCGGGCTCATCGTGGCGCTCTCGAGCTGCCACTTCGGGCTCGCCACGAGCGGGGGCGCGCCAGGCGTGGGCCGGTCGGTGAAGGCCAGCGTCGTCACGAGCGCCGCAGGAATCTTCGCGCTCGATTATTTCCTCAGCTTCGTGGTGCCCTGATGAAGAACCCGATGGAGACGCCGCCGCCGCTCACCGAGCACGACGCCTTCCTCGTGCGCCTCGGCCGCGTGTGCATCGACGGCTTCGAGGGGGGCCGCGCGCTCTCGAGCCTCTTCCTTCGCACGCTCTGGTTCACGTTCCGCGGTTCTCGTCCGAAGGGCGCAACCGCGCACGAGGCCTTCGAGATCGGCAACAAGTCCCTCGGCTTCCTCGCGCTGACGATGGGCTTCATCGGGATGATCCTCGTGTACCAATCCGCCGTGCAGCTCGGTCGACTCGTGCCGGACTACACGATGGTCGGCGCCAACTACGGCGAGCTCCTCGTGCGCGAGCTCGGGCCCACGATCGGCGCGCTCATGTTGGCGACGCGTGTCGGTGCGGGCATGGCCGCGGAGCTCGCCTCGATGGTCGTCACCGAGCAGGTGGACGCGCTCCGCCTTTGCGCCGCCGATCCGGTGGATTTCCTCGTGGTTCCGCGCTTCCTCGCCTCGCTCGTGATGACGCTCATGGTCGTCGTGCTCAGCTCGGCGTTCGCCTACGGCACGGGCGCGGTCACCGCGTTCATCGCCTTCGACGTGCGCTTCGACGTCTTCGCGAACCTCTCGCTCATCGACTTTGGCGACGTGATGACCGGGCTCGCGAAGTGCGTGGCCTACGGTGCCGCGATCCCGATCTGCTCGTGCCACTGCGGCCTCGAGGCCTACGGCGGCTCGGCGGGTGTCGGGCGCGCGACCACGGCGGCGGTCGTGCTCTCCTCGCTCGCGATCATCGTGCTCAACTTCTTCATCAGCGCAGGCGCGTTCTTGGTGGGGCTATGAGCGAGCGCGAGACCCTCATCCGCTTCGACCGCATCACGAAGGCGTTCGGCGATCGCACGATCCTCGACGGCGTCTCCTTCGACGTGCGGCGCGGCGAGGTGTTCTTCGTCATCGGCGCCTCCGGCGTGGGCAAGAGCGTGACCATCAAGCACCTGGTTGGGCTCTTGCGCCCGGACTCGGGCGACGTGTGGTTCGACGGTCAAGAGGTGAGCCGGCTCTCGGAAGAAGCGTTTTTTCCCGTGCGAAAGCGCGTCGCGATGGTCTTCCAATACGCGACGCTCTTCGACTCCATGACGTGCCTCGAGAACATCGCGCTGCCGCTCGAGAAGCACCGCGGCCTCACGCGCGACGACGCGCTCCTCGAAGCACGAAGGCTCCTCGACCGCGTGCACCTCGGCAAGTTCGGCGAGCGGTTCCCGGCGGAGCTTGGCGACGGCATGAAGAAGCGCGTGGCGATTGCGCGCGCCCTCACGGTGAACCCCGAGGTCATCCTCTTCGACGAGCCGACCACGTCGCTCGACCCCGTGAGCGCACGGCGCGTCGATACGCTCATTCGTGAGCTCTCGGACACGCTCGGCGTGACGGCGATCGTGGTGAGCCACGATCTGACGAGCATCTTCGGCATCGCGGACCGCATCGTGATGCTTTACCGCGGCAAGGTCCGCACGATCGGCGATCGCGACCACTTCCGCCACACGGAAGACGGCGTCGTGCGGCAGTTCGTGGGCGGGCTCGCGGATGGTCCCATGGAGTTTGGTTGAGTCGACCGCGAAGAGCGGCGACGATGTGCGGCTCCGGCCGCGGAGCGAAGAGGCAAGCAGCATGGCGAAGGAAAGCTCACTCGAACTCAAGGTTGGCCTGCTCGTGGTCGGGGCCCTCGTCGTGCTCGCGGGCTTCGTGCTCGTGCTCGGCGGCATGCGGCTCGAGAAGACCCAGAGCCTCTACGTCGAGTTCGACAACCCAGGCGCGCTCCAAGCGGGCTCCGCGGTGCGCATTGGCGGCGCGAAGGTCGGCAAGGTCACCGAGCTCGAGTTTCGCGGGGCCTCTCAGGATCACGGCTCGAACGCCGGCATGATCCGCGCGAAGGTCGAGGTCGCCGCGAAGGTGATGCCGACGCTTCACGACGATGCGACGTTCTACGTCACCACGCAGGCCGTGCTCGGTGAGCCTTTCCTCGCGGTGGATCCGGGTTCGCCGGGACGCCCGGGCCTCGTCGAGGGCGCGGTGCTGCGCGGGCTCGATCCGCCGCGCATCGATCTGTTCCTCGCAAAGGCCTACGAGCTCCTCGACAGCGCGGTCGATGCCGTCCGCACCAAGAAGGGTGTCATCGGTCAGCTCGCCGACGACTCGGCGGCCATCGTGCACACGGCCCGCGAGATCACCGAGCAGAACCGCGACCGCATCGCGCGCACGCTCGAGAACGTCGACAAGCTCTCGGGCGAAGCGGCGCTCCTTACGGAAGACGCGCGCAAGCGCCTCAACGACCCGCGCATCGATCGCGTGATCGATCGCACGGAGGCGCTCACGGCGAGCCTGCAAAAAGACGCGCCGCCGCTCATTGCCGACGCGCGCGCGACGCTCGGCACCGTGAAGGTTCTCCTCGACGCGACCGCCGGGACCGAGACCGACCGCGAGAAGATCAAGAAGGCCGTGCGCGACGCGGAAGAGCTCCTCGCGAAGGGCAACGCCATGGCGACCGATGGCCAGGCGATCCTCGCGAACGTGAAGAAGGGCAAGGGCACCGTGGGCGCGATGCTCATGGACGACGCGCTCTACGACGACCTGCAAACGCTCGTGCGCGACCTGAAGCGCAACCCGTGGAAGTTCCTCTGGAAGGACTGAGGCGGCGCGGGCGGGCGCGCGTGCTTCAGTCTTCGGGCGTCCCCATCGGGTAGCGCGCGCCGGTGCGGAGCGCGCTCGTGTGTGCGGGGACGTTGCACGCGCTCTCGCCGTCGCAGCACTCGGCCTGGTTCTGACCAAAGAACGGGCAGCCCGAGCGCACGCATGCGGCATGACCGTGCACGTACGCCATCGTCGTGCCGCAGAACGAACAGCGAAGACCCTCGCTCACGGAAAGCCTCAGCGCTCCGTCGGTGCCGCGAGGATTTTGCCTGGGTTGAGCGTGTTCTTCGGGTCGAGCGTGCTCTTCAGCGCGCGCAGCACCGCGAGCTCGGCGGGCGTGCGCGAGTAGTGGAGGAAGTCGCGCTTCAAGAGGCCCACGCCGTGCTCGGCGCTGATCGAGCCCTTGTACTTCTTCACGAGCTCGAACATGTGCACGTCGCTCTTCTTGGCGTGCGCGAGGAAGTCGGCCTTCTCGAGGTGGTCGGGCTTCATGACGTTCACGTGCAGGTTTCCGTCGCCGATGTGACCGAAGGTCAGCACCTCGAAGCCCGGGTAG
>CAIOHM010000281.1 GCA_903858055.1 uncultured delta proteobacterium | reverse complement strand
CGCAGCGCCGGGGTCTTGTGAGGGTCGTCGTTCGTCTTCGCGGGTCATCGTCTCGTCGGCGTATGGGCGACGCGTGGCGGAGCATGCCCGAGCGCCGCCTCCACGTCGACGACCATGCGCAAGAGTCGGTGTTCGAAGCGCACGGAGACCTCGGCACGGACGCAATCGATGGCACCCGGAGCACGCGCGGCTGCTTCGCGCTGCGCGAGACGCAAGAGCTTCACGCGCAAGTGGGGACAGGCGAGGAGCGCCCGCTGCTGCTGCGCGTCCAGCTCGTCCTCGAGCGCGAGGTCGACGCTGGTGGAGCCGCACCACTGACCGTCGATGGCTGCGCCCTCGCTGACGATGTCCGCGCGCGCAAGCAGCGTCTCGAGCGCGTGAAGGTTCACCCGGTAGAACGAACGAACGACACGGCCCACGAGGCGCGGCGAGCGTGTCTTGACGAGGCCAGGTCCAAGGGCGTGCTGCACGGAAACGAGGTTAGAAGAGCCCCACGAGCCAAGCAAGTTAGACGCATTGGGCAAGAATGTGAAGACACCTAGTAGTGCAACGATTCCAATAGTTTACCGTCGTTTACGGAGAGAGTCTCACCGACCAATTCCAGGAAGCACTTCGAGTGCTGCCGTACGGGGTGCCGGTGCACGCAGGAGGCTGGCCAAGCTCGTCGCGACCGCGCTCTGGGGGAGCGGCTCGCGGGTCTCGACGTGCGCGACACCGGGACCGCCCGCGATGACCGTGACCGTTCGATCGTAGAGCCAAGGTGACCCGTGGCTCGTGCCGAAGCCGCGCGGAACCTTCTCGTCGATGATGGTGCCCTCGCTCGTGAAGAGCATGATCTCGCCCTGACGCGTCGTCGCGCTGCCGTAGACGAGGCGCTCGAGCTCCGTCGGCGCGTCGCGGAGCTCCCGTGCGTCGGCGACCGTCGTGACGTACGCGACGCCCGGCGTGCGGCGGAGGTCTGCCACGATCGCGCTCTCCAGCTCACGGCGTCGCGGGTGCTGAAGCGCCGCCTCGCTCAGGTAGAAGAACGGCTGAACGAACGCCTCGACCCAGCTCCCCGGTCCCAGCGTGCGCTCGGCGGCAGCACGCGCGAGCGGCAAGAGCGTCTCGTCGTCGTGGCGCCTGGGCCCCTTCGTCGCGAATTCGGGGCGCTCGGGGATCGGCGCGACGCCGTGGTCTGCGGTGACGAGCATCGCCACACGGCGGCGCGTGCGGAGCGAGCGCAACAGTTTACCGAGGGCGCGATCGGCGCGGCGCAGGTGCTCGAGCGACTCCCAGGAGTGCGGTCCGAACGTGTGGCCCACGTAGTCGGTCCCGGAGATCGAGATCGCGAGGAGGTCCGGCGTCTCGTCGTGCCCGAGTTCGAGCTCGTCCGCGGCCCTCTCCGCGAGTTCGAGCAGGAGCTCCGTGCTCGCCGGATCCATGAGGAAGGACTCACCGGGCTCGCTCGTCGCGCGCACGTCGTGAGGGAAGGTCACGCCGTAGCCGTCGTAGTTCCCTTCGCCGACGCCGTTGTCGGGCCCTGCGAGACGCATGCATTCCTCAGGCTTTTCGACGTTCCAGACGCCCCAACGGGCTTCCACGGGGTTCGCGCTTCGCCAGCGTTCGAACCAGGTTGGCAGCGCGCGCCCGTACGCGCTCGAGCTCGTGAAGACCTTCGTGTGGTGGTCGAACCAAGCAACGAACGTCGCGTCATGACCGCCGGGCATGATCGCGCCGCGGTCCTTCATCGAGAGTGAGACCACCTTGCCCATGCCGTGCGTCGAGCGCACGAGGGTGTCGCCCACGGTCTCGGCCAACAGCACACCTGGCCCCGCGAAGGTCCCCGGTCGCCCGTGAATCTCGCTGACGCCGTCGTCGGCAATGCTGACCGCCTTCTTGCGAGCGCGATCCCATCGCTTGTTCGAGCCGATGCCGCTCTCGATCGGAGCTGCCCCCGTGTACGTCGCCGCGTGGCCTGGCGCCGTGTACGTGCCCGCGTAGCCGTAGCGAACGTCGTGGTGATACGCGCCTTCGCGCGCCAAGGTCTTGAGCGCGCCGTCTTCGTCCAGCGCGGGCCACCACCGCTCGAGCACGGTCGCCCCCATCTGGTCCAAGATCACCGACACCACGAGCTGCGGACCGTCGCTCGTCGCGGCGGCCGGCGATTCCGCGCGTCGGCACGATCCAACGGCGAGGGCGAGGGCGAGGGGCACGATCAGGGCGATGGATGTCCGGCGCATGCGCGCATCGTCGCACGGGCGAGCGTCACCCCGAAGGCGAACCCGCAACGTTGACGTTCAGGAACGGCGACGACGACCGAACACGAGCGCGAGGCCCACGCCGATCGCGGAAGCCCACGCGGAGCGGTCCGCCGCGCGCGCCCCGAACGCGCAGCCGTACTCGGGCCCCGCCACGTTCACGACGTTGCCACCGCTCGTGTAAGGCTTGATCGCCGGGTTGCCCTCGGCCACGAGCGCCGTGATCGCGGTGCGCAGGCTCGCCTCGTTGCCGCCGCCCACGAGGCCCCGCGAACGCAGCGCGCGCCCGAGGTCGGTCGTCACGGTGCCCGCGCCGGTCGCCCCTTGGTGGCAGATCGTGCAGAGCGGCGCTTCCGTGAGCTTCAGCTCGTCTTGGAAGACGGCCGGGTAGGCGGGCGAGGCGAACGCGCTCGGCGCGCAAACGAGGATGGCGGCGGCGATGGAGAGGATCCGGCGGCTCATAGGTACAGCTGTCCCTGGAAGAGAAGCGTCAGCGACGCGGGTTCGGAACCGTTCGTTCGGTAGATGCCATCGACGCGGAGCTCGGTGTGCGGCACCGGGAAATACGCGCTCGAGAGCCACGCGCCGAAGCGCTGATCTTGGTTCGCGAGCGCCTGCTTCAGCTCTTCGACCGTGGCCATCACGTGGAAGCCGTTGAGCGGCTCCACGTCCGCCTGGAGGAACGCCACGTGGCCGAACTCGGTGCCGCTCGCGGCGAACGTGTTCACGAGGACGTTCGCCTCCGCCATCAGCGCGACGCGCTCGTGGGGCGCCAAACGGTACGTCGCGCCGTACGCTTGGCGTGTGAGCGAACCGTTCGAGAGGGTGAGCGCGTCGCTGCTGCTTCGAAGCGCTTGCATCTGCACCGCGAGCGCCTGCTTTCCGGAGATGCGCCGCTCCAGGTACGCCACGATCCCTCGCTCGCGAAACGCGTCGGGGCGAAGCTGGTAGTTGCCGAGGACCGCCATCACTTCGGCCCGGTATGCGCCGTTCGTCCAGTAATAGGAGACGCCGTGCTGCTGGTGCTGGTTGATGTCCGTCTTCGTCGCGCTGCGTACCCAGCTGTTGTGCTCGATGTTGCGCAGACCAAAGGGCATGTAGAGGCGCCCCGCTCGCACGAGGGCGTCGCCGTCGTTGAGCTCGTAGCCCGCCCAGTAGGTGCGCGCGACGACGGCGAGGTCGTCGCCGGTGGCGCGGTTCAACTGCGCCTCGCGGCCGAGGTTCGCGCTCGCGCCCGGCAAAACGCCGAGTTGACCATCGATGCGGACTGCACCGAACTGCGCGTGCGCCTCGAGGTCCGCTCGCATCCGGAGCGTGCGATCGTCGACGAGCGCGCCGTCGCGGTAGTTCGCGATGTACCCGCTTCGAAGGAACGCGCCCGCTTGCACGTTCTCCGGCAAGGGCACGAGCCCAAACGCGAAGTCTTTGAACTTGCCGGGCTCCTCGTCGCGCTTCGCGAGGAGCTCCGACGAGAGCAGCGTCTGCGAGAGGCTGCGGCCGTACTCGGTCAGCAGGTTTCCGCCGGAGGGGTCCGTATGGCAAACCGAGCAGACGTTGTAGTCGTGGCGAATCATCCACGGGTACGCAGCCGCGTAGCGCGGCGCGAGGAGGAAGAAGGCTACGAAGGCGGCGCCGAGGGCCCGCACGAATCGTTCTCGCATCCCACCATTGGATGCGACAGACGCGAGCGTGGCAAGGGAAGAAGCGCCGGTATGCCTCAATGGCCTGCGATCTTGAGGGTCGAGTACACGCCCACGAACGTGAGGATCGCGACGGCCACGAGTCCGACGCCCAGGAGGTCCGCGGCCGCGAGGCGCACGCGAAAGCGCGGGTCTTGGCGCCGGGCGATCGCGTAGAGCGCCGCCGAGAGCCCGAAGAAGACGTGCGTGATCGGGTGGTAGTTCATCGAGAGGAAGAAGATCGAGACCAGGATGCCGAGCCACGAAACACCGAGCGCGAGCCCGTAGGCGCGAAGGTCGGGCGTGAAGAAGGGGCTCCGCGCGCTGGCGATGGCGAACGGGATCTTCGTCGAGAGCCAGAGCAGCGCGAGGAAGAGCACCATCCCGACGAACCCGAGCTCCGCGGCTGCGAGCAGGTAGGAATTGTGCGCGGTAATGAACCAGTTCTCGACGAACTGGTTGTGGCCCAGACCGAAGACCGGGTGCGCCTTGAAGAAGAGAAAGCCCTCGTGGAGCGTCTCGGTGCGCTCCATCGTCGACTCTTCGCCGCCACTGCGGCCGCCGAACGCGAGCAAGGGAAGGGCGGAGACCGCGCCGAGCACGAGCCCACGCGCGCCGTAGCGACGCACGAAGTACACCCCGAACACGACGACGAAGGTCAACATGCCTCCTCGCGATCCGCTTGCGAACATGCACGCGACGAAGGGCGCGAGCACGGCGAGGAGCTGAGGCACCGGGGTCTTGCGCGGCGCCCGGAGCGCGAAGGCGAAGGTCATCGTCGCGGCGAGGACCATGCAGAGCTCGTTCGGGTCCGCGAGCACGCCGATCCAGCGCACGCGACCGTCGGTGCTGAAGCTCCCGAGTGGGCCGACCTTCTCGCAGAGCCAGCGCGACGACGGCGAACCCTTTACGACGCACTCGCGGTAATGCTCGCACGCGCGGCCCGTCAGCTCGCCGCGCGACTCTTCGTCGAGGAGCACGCACTCCCAGGGGCCGCGCGCTTGCACGACGCACACGACGGCGATGACGAGCATGATGCCCATGAGCGTGAGCATCGCGGCGCGGTAACGCGGGAGCGTACGAAACGCGTACGCGACGAAGACGAAGTAAAGCGCGGGAAAGATCAGCGTCGGGCCGAGCTGCGGGAGCGTTCCGAGGCCGACCGTTGCGAGCAGCGAGAGGAGCGTCCACGCGAGGTAGACCGCGTAGAGCGGCCCCTGCGCGATCTCGAACGACTTGATGCGCCCCGCCGTCCAGTCGAGCGCAAGCCCGACGACGGTGATGAGGGTCGCCACGTTGAGCGGGCTCATGCTTCGGAGCGCAGGCATGAACTCGTGCGGCCGAAGCAGCACGAAGACGAGCAACACGCAGACGCCGAACGCTCCCAAAGCTGGCTCCTCAGAAGACGCTCTCGCGCCCGAGCGCCGTGCGTACGAGGCCCGTCGCGAAGCCGAGCCCGTGGGCCGCGTGAATGACTGGGAAACACACCGCGGTCATCGCACGCTCCGGCAGCGACAGGCCGCGCCCGACGCGAAGCGCCTCCACGAGGCACCCGGCCGTGTAGGCGCAGGCGCCGAGGACGAAGAGCGGCCGAAACGGTGGGACGACGAGCGTGATCGTCGCGGCACAGACCAGGATGAACGGGGCCATGGGCCGCAGCGTCGGCAGCCCGCCGTGCTTGAGGGTCGTGCGCGCCCGCCCGAGACCGTAACGAAAGTACTGCTTGTACAATGCAGACAGCGACGCGCGTGGGAAGTAGTGGACGACGATCGATCGCGAGAGGAAGATCTGCCCGCCGCTTGCGAGGATGCGCTGGTTCAGCTCCGCGTCTTCGTTCGTGGCTGCGGCTTCGTCCCACCCGCCAAGGCGTCGCAGCGTCTCGACATGGAACGTACCGAGGAACACCGTGTCGACGAAGCCCTCGGCGCGTGCATCGCGGTAACGGGCGCCGCCGACGGCGAGCGGACTCGCGAGCGCCGCCACGAGCGAACGCTGGAACGAGGTCTTGGCCTTCGCGCGCTGCGCGCCGCCGACATTGGCCGCACCGGATTCACCGAGGGCCTCGACGGCACGACGCACGTAATCGGGCGCGTATTCGCAGTGAACGTCCATGCGCACGAGCACGTCGCCGCGCGCGGCCGCAAGCGCGCGATTGAGCCCCGGCGCTTGCAGGCGGTCGGGATTGTCGAGCACGCGGAGGCGCGGTTCCCGTTGCGCGAACGCCTCGAGGATCGCGCGCGTGCGGTCGCGGCTCCCGCCGTCCGCGACGATCACCTCGAGGCGATCGGGCTGGTAATCCTGGGCGAAGACGCTCGCGAGGCAAGCCTCGATGTAGGCTTCCTCGTCGAGGCAAGGCATCGCGACGGTGACGAAGGGCACCATGGGGCGAGCATACACGCGCTCGCGGCACGGGCCTCGCCGTTCTCGACCGTGCCGGTTCACGGTGTTCCGTGCGCACGCGTGGCTCGCAGGCTCGCGGCTCTCTCTGTTAAGGTCCACGTCGCCATGACCGCCAAAATTCTTTGCGTCGCGGGCGCGCGCCCAAACTTCATGAAGATCGCACCGCTCCTCGCGGCGTTTCGAAGCGCCAAGAGCTTCGAGGCGCGGCTCGTTCACACGGGGCAGCACTACGACGCGAAGCTCTCCAAGATCTTCTTCGAGGAGCTCGCCATCCCGCGCCCGCACGTCGAGCTCGAAGTGGGCAGCGGCACCCATGCGCAACAGACCGCCGAGATCATGAAGCGCTTCGAAGAGGTCGTCATCCGCGAGCAGCCGCAGGCCGTTCTCGTCGTGGGCGACGTGAACTCGACCACGGCGTGCGCGCTCGTGGCTTCGAAGATTCGCCTCGAAAAGCCGTTTCGCTGCCGCTTTGGCGAGCGCACGCGCCCCCTCGTGATCCACGTGGAGGCCGGGCTTCGCTCGCACGACAACGACATGCCCGAGGAGATCAACCGCAAGGTCGTCGACGCCATCAGCGACCTCCTCTTCGTCTCGGATCCGATCGGCATGGAGCTCCTCGCCAAGGAGAACGTCTCCGACCCCGATCGTGTCTTCTTCGTCGGCAACGTCATGATCGACACGTTGCTCGGGGCGAAAGAAAAGGCTGCCCAGTCGACGATCCGCGAGGAATTCGGGGTCGCGGGGAAGCCCTATGGCGTCGTCACGCTGCATCGCCCTTCGAACGTCGACGACCCCGCGAACCTCAGCCAACTGCTCCGTACGCTCGACGGCATCGCCTCCCGCGTGAAGCTCGTCTTCCCGGTGCACCCGCGCACGCGGCAGAAGCTCGAAGCGATGGGCATGGCGTTCGACGAAGCGCGCTGGAAGGTCGTCGACCCGTGCGGGTACATCGACTTCCTCGATCTCACGGCGAACGCGACGCTCGTGCTCACCGATTCGGGAGGAATTCAGGAGGAAACCACGGTGCTCGGCGTCCCGTGCATCACCCTCCGCGAGAACACCGAGCGCCCGTGCACCATCGACCAAGGCACGAACCAGCTCGTCGGCACCGACCCAAGCGCCATCCTCGCGGCCGTCGATCGCGCGCTGTCGGGGCGCGTCGAAAAGCGAGTGCCCCCCCTCTGGGACGGCAAGAGCGCCGAGCGCATCCGTGACATCTTGGAGCAGGTGTTCGCCGTCTCTTGAGCGCGTAGCCAACCGCACGAGGCGCGCGTAACCTCGCGCGCATGGGGAAGCTGCCAGTCCACCTGACCATCGACGTCGAGTGCGCCGAGAGCCGGGTTCGCGGCGGCGTTGCATGTCCCCCCCTCGGCTACGCTCCGCGCGTGTGGGGCCGCTTTCCGAACGTCGAGGGCGAGCTCGGGGTAGGGCGCCTCGCAGCGGATCTGCGCGCGCGTGACCTTCGTGCCACGTTCTACGTCGAGCCGCTCGGCGCTCGCTATTTTGGCCTCTCAGGGTTGCGGGAGGTCGTCGCATGCCTGCTCGAGCACGACCAAGACGTGCAGCTTCACCTGCACCCGACGCAGCGCGATCCCGAGGCGCGCCTGCGCGGCGCCGTGCCGCCGAACGACGACGTGGGCGCCTATGCGCTCGCGGAGCAGACGGCGCTGCTGCGCGAAGGCCTCGACCTGCTCGTCGACGCCGGTGTTCCTCGTGAGCGCCTCATCGCGTTTCGCGCCGGAAACTTCGGGGCTTCGAACGCCACCTGGCGTGCCTGCGTCGAGGCAGGCCTGCGCCTTTCGTCGAACTACGACCCCGGCTACTTCGACGTGAGCTGCGCGATGCGCCACGAGGCTGCGCGCGCCGATGTCTTCGTGCCCGTGCCCGGGCTCCTCGAGCTGCCGATTTCCTGCGTGCGAACGTCGCGCGGAAAGCTCCGGCACCTGCAGCTCACCGCGATGTCGTTCCTCGAAATGCGCGGAGCCCTGCGGCGCATGCGCGCGCTCGGCTATGCGGCCGCGACGCTCGTGAGCCACTCGTTCGAGCTCTACACCATCGGCGATCGCGAAGGCCTCGTCGGCCGCCCGAGCCGCGTCAACGTCGGCCGATGGGAGGCGCTCCTCGACTTCCTCGCGCGCGAGCGCGACGCGTTCCCGACCGAGAGCGCTCTCGACCTGGTGGCGCGCCTCTCGGGAGGGATCGCTTCGCTCGGGCCGCCGCCAGAGCCCCCGCGTACGCCACCGCTCCTCGAGGTCGTGAGGCTCGCCGAACAGGTGTTGAAGCGCCTCGAGCCGTACCTGCCGACGCCCGCCCTTCCTTCGCCTCGGAGAGCCTGATGCTGCCCATCGTCTGTTTCGCGAAAGACTGGTCCGAAGACCCGACGAGCAACAACCACGTGATGCGGCTCCTCGCACGCAAAGCCCCCGTGCTCTGGCTCAACTCGATCGCCACGCGCGCGCCAAGCCTCGGCGACAAGTCCGACGTCGACAAGATCGTGCGCAAGCTTCGCTCGTTCACGGAGGGTTCGCGCGAGGTCGCACCGGGGCTTCACGTCGCGACGCCGATCGTCTTGCCGCTGCCCGCTTCCCCGGTAGCCCGCGAGGTGAATGCGCGCATTCTGCAAGGATTCGTGTGGGCGCACCGGCGCAAGCTGCGCATCGAACGGTTCCAGGCGTGGACCTTCTTGCCCGCGGCCGAGCGCTACATGGGGACGCTTGGGGAGGACCTGTCGGTCTATTACTGCACCGACGAGTGGTCCCAGTTCCGCGGCGTCGATCGCGACGCGACCGTCGCGATGGAGCGGCGCCTCCTCGACAAGGTCGATTTGTGTTTCGCCACCTCGCCCACGCTCGTGGAGAGCAAGGCATCGCGCGGCGCCGACGTGCGGCTCGCGAGTCACGGCGTCGACCGCAACCACTTTGCGCGCGCCCTCGACGCGGACCTCCCCACACCGCCCGAGCTGGCACGCGTCACGGGGCCGATCGTCGGCTTCTTCGGTCTCCTCGAAGACTGGATCGACCACGATCTCGCGGCCTACGCGGCCGATCAGCGGCCCGACTTGACCTTCGTCTTCATCGGCAAGGCGAAGGTCGACGTCTCGGAGCTCGCGAAGCGCAAGAACGTGATCCTCGTCGATCGCCGCCCGTACGAGAGCCTTCCTGCATACTGCAAGCGCTTCACCGTCGCGCTCTGCCACTTCAAGCGAAACGAGCTCACGCTGCATGTGAACCCCATCAAGCTCCGCGAGTACGCGAGCGCCGGCGTGCCCGTCGTCGCCACGGACATTCCCGGGTGCCACGGCTACCCCGATTGGTGCACCGTGACGCGCACGCGCGAAGAGTTCCTCGCGGCCATCGACCATTGGGTGGCGACGGACACCCCCGAACGGCGCCTTGCGCGAAGCGAAGCGATGAAGGGCGAAACGTGGGAAGCGCGTGTGAACGCGATCGAAGAGGCCGTCTCCGAAAAGCTGAGCGCGCGAGGACGCTAAGCGGGCCAAACGAAACGGCAGCGAGCTGCTCGACGAGACGCAAGCACGCCGAGGCGCAAGACCGCATGCGTGCTCGTTCCACGCAGGAGGCCGAGCCACGAGAGCCGGGCGACGCGGATCGGAAGAGCCGCGACGGTAGCTTTCGTG
>CAIOHM010000280.1 GCA_903858055.1 uncultured delta proteobacterium | reverse complement strand
GAGGCGCACGAACGCGTCGGCGACGGGCTTCAGCGACGCCGCGAACGAGGGCGCGAAGAGCCCAACGGCCACGCCGCAGGCCATGGCCACGAGCACCTGGACGTAGAGGGACTTCGCGAGCGCCTTCATGGGGCGGAGCTTACCCCAGCCACGCGCGCGGCGAGCCAAAGGAGGCCTCCGACGCCCCCCGTCGCCGCCGCGAGCACCGTGGCCCGGCGGGGCGAGGGCGTGACCCCGAAGCGCGCGAGCATGGCGCACGCGAGGCCCCAGGAGGCGACCAGCGCGAGGACGAACGCACACTGCCCAAGCTCGAGCCCCACGTTGAAGCCCGCGAGGGCGAGCGCGAGCGGCGTGCCTGCGAGGCCGAGATCTCCGAGCGCCGAGGCAAAGCCGAGTCCGTGCACGAGGCCGCAGGCGAAGACCACCGCGAGGTCGGCCTTGGGCTTCGCTTCACGCGTGGCGAGCTTCGTCGCGGCCACGAGCACGAGGCTCGCGGCGATGAGCGGCTCGACCACGCGGCCCGGCAGGCGAACGACCTGCGTGACGGCGAGAGCGAGCGTGAGGCTGTGCGCCACGGTGAACGCCGTGACGACGGCGAGGATGCGCCGCCACGAGAGCCCCGCGACCACGGTCAGCACGAAGAGGAGGTGGTCGAAGCCCTCGGCGATGTGGCGAAACCCGAGCGCCACGGCGCTGAGGAAGCGCTCGCCTGGCGTCTCGAAGAACGCGTGCTGCGCGCGATCGCGCGTCAGGTGCGCCACCTCGCGATCGGCGCCGCGCGTCGCCGTGATCGTGAACCGGTCATCCCCTCCTCCTTCGCCGAAGAGGTCGAGCGTGAGGCGCAGCCCGGTCGGCGGACGATCGAAGTCGACCTTCGAAAGGACGAGAACGAGGGGGGCACCGGCGAGGCTCTCTTCGTCGCGCTCGTCGTGCTCGGCCCGTGGGAGCACGAGGTCGAAGGTGCCGAGGTTGCCTTGGTTCGTAAGCGCGTAGCGGGCGCGAAACGCCTCCTGCAACTCGGCCTCGTGCGTTGCAATTTCGCTCGCGGAGGCGCGCCCGTCGCGATCATCGTCGACGAAGGACACGGCCGAGAGCGGCACCGCGAGGACGCCGAAGACCGAGGACTCACGGACGTTGAGCGTGCCGTGGTGCGCGGGCATCATGTGCGCCGCCGCGGGCCACGAGGCGAGTGCGAGTGCGAGCGCGAGGGCCCGCACCCGGGCGCGGATCACAGGGGCGTGCCCTTGTAGCAGCGCTGGATGAACGGGTACGTATCCGTAATATAGTAATGGTATGTACCCTGCGGGTACTCGGGCGTCACGCCCGTGCGACCGTTGCACTCGTCGAGGTCGCCGAGGCCGTCGACGTACTCCCAGTCCTGGGTGAAGGTTCCCATGGGGAAGGTCGTCGTCGAGGGGCGCCCTGCGTTCGGCGTGGCCTTCGTGCGGTAGCTGCCCTTCATCACGCGCACGGCGGAGGCGGCGTCCGTCGCGGTGGCGTAGCCGTAGCGCGCGTAGACCGGGAAGCCGTCGACCGCGTACCCCACGAGCGTGATGCGCGCACCGGAGCCTTGGCGCGCCACGTAGCCTTCGGGCATGCCGTGGTAGTGGTACTGGCCGTTTGGCTGCGTGTGCGCGTTGTTCTCGTCGGTGCCGAAGGTGAACGCCCCGCCCATCGCCTCGATGTTCCACGGGTCACGGCCCATCACGGCGACGCAGCCGCCGCCGCGTTGCGTGGAGGTCGCGGTGCTGCTGCACGTGCCGTCCGTGACCGGGTCGAGCTTCACGGAGTTGAGGACGTAGCCCACGGCCTGACGCAAAGGCGTGGTGGTCGTGGCGCCGCGCGCGGGCGCGAGCGGGAAGCGCACCGTGAGGCTCTGCGCACCGACGGGCGTGGCGAAGTTGCCTCCGACGACCGCGTGGTCGGGGACGCCGTTGCCGGTCATCGTGCGAACGCCCGCGGCGCAGGTCCACGCGGAGATGCTCGTCGCGTTGACCTTCGCGCTGGTGTTTTGCACGCGGAACGCGAGGTCACAGCCCGGCACCCCGGCGTCGCCGCTCGAGGTCCCCGCGTCGACGACCGCGCCTCCCGCGTCGACCGGGGCGCTGCCGCTGTCGGCGATCGATCCGCCCGCGTCCACGTCGGGGGTGGCGCTCGTGGCGCTCTCGGAGCTGCCGCAGGCGCTGGTGGCGGCGAGGGCGAAGAGGGCGAAGAAGACACGTGGCATCGAGGACTCGCGGTGGGGAGGGTGCGCAGCGACACCGGCTCGCGGCCGTGCTCGCATCCCCCCACGCTGGCAGAGCGAGACCCCCGCGTGCAAGGGCGTCTCGACGTCCGCCGCACGTCGCAGCGGCCCGCGCGCCGCTTGCCCTGAATTCCTCAAGGATTCAGGCGCTCCTTGAGGGCCGTCAGCAGGTGCTTCTGCACCGTGTCGCCCGAGAGCTCCCAAAACATGATGCCGCCGAGGCCGAGCGCGTTCACCTGGTCCGCCTTCACGCGCAGCGACTGCGGGTCGTCGTAGCTGATGAAGAGGCGCCGCACCGGGTCGTAGAGGTAGGGCACCTGCGCGCTCGCGTCCCAGTAGCGCGCCATCGTCGGCAAGTAGTTCGCGACGAGGTCTTTGTAGTCGAAGATGCCCGGCTCCCAGCTCCCCGCCGGGAGGCCCGACGAAGGCTGGTAGAGGCCGTTGTTCGCAGGCCCCACGCCGCTCCAGCCGCGCCCATAGAACGGCACGCCAGGTTGGATTTTCGCGGCCGGGACGCCCTGCGCGAGCGTGTACTGCACCGCCGCCGAGACGTTCCACGTGTCCGCGTGCACGAAGGTGTCGCCGGTGCCCTTTGCGAAGGGCGCGTTGAAGCCCGTCTGCGCCTCCCACCCGCCGTGGTAGTCGTACGTCATCAGGTTCAGCCAATCGAGCGCCTGCGCCGCCGCCGCGAGCTCGAGGTTGCCGAGGAGCTGCGGCGAGCCCCCGAGGGCCACCGAGAGCAGGTACGTCTTGCCGTCGCGCGCGGTCTGCGCGGTCGCCTCGGTGCGGAGCGCTTGCAGGAGGAGCGTGAAGTTGCGCTTGTCTTCCGGCCTGGAAATCGTCGAGGAATCTCCGCCGCCCACCGGGTACTCCCAGTCGATGTCGAGGCCGTCGAAGCCGTAGCGTGCCGCGAGCGCCACACAACTCTGGGCGAAGCTCGCACGCGACGCAGGCGTGAGCGCGGCGTCGCTGAAGTGGCGCGACCATGTCCAGCCGCCCACGCTGAGCATGAGCTTGAGGTGCGGGCTGCGCTGACGCACCAGGTGCCACTGATGAATCGCGCCGCGGAGCGCGTTCGTGTCCCAGCTGTCCCCCGGGTAGAACTTGTCGACGTCCGCGTAAGGATCACCGAGCACGCACTGGCCCTGCGCGTTCACGTTCGCGAAGGCGTAGTTCACGTGCGTGAGCAGGTTCGCCGCCACGTCCGCGGGCTGGAAATTCCGGCCGTAAACGCTCCACGAGGTGTAGTACCCGACGATGCGCTTGCCGCCGGGAGGCGTCGGGCTCGGGCCAGGGCTCGGGCCAGGGTTCGGGTTCGCAGCGCCTGCGCCTGCGTCCGCCATCGGCGGCGCTGCGGCGTCGACGTTCGGTACGGGCGAAGACGAAGAGGCGCCGCCGCCGTCGGTGGCCGCGGGAGCCTCCGCATCGAGGCCCGGGGTGGCGTTCGATGCATCCTGCACGTTTCCACCGGAGCTCGCGTCACGGGGCGACGGGGCCGCGCCTGCGTCGCTCGTGGGCGCGGGAGGCGCGCACCCCGCGAGGTCATCGGAGGCGCCCGAGTCGCCGCAGCCAAGCGCGAGGAGCGAGGAAAAACAGGCGATTGCGATCGAGAGGCTCTTCTTCATGGGCGGGTCCGTCAAGGGTTCGAGGTCGTGGAAGATCGGGTTGCGTGGGGAGGTCGGGAGGCGAAGGCGCGCACGAGGGCTCACCGCGGCCTCGCGGGCGGCGGGTCGTGGCGACGGCGCGGACGATCAGGTCAGCGCGGCGGCGCTTCGGGGACGCATTGGCCGGCGGCGCACACGAGCGGCGCGCAGCATTGGCTCGAGTCGGTGCATGCGCCGCATTGACCGCCGACGCACGCCTGTCCGCGGCAGTCGCGGCAGTCGTTGCAGCCGCGCGGCGGCGCGCAGTTGTCGGGCACGGCGAGCACGCGCTTGTCGTAGCCAACGCTCACGGGGGCCGAAGCCGCGAGGGATCGCACGAAAACCGCGCCGTCCATGATGGCGCCGCCGCTCGTGTTCAGCACCGCCGTGGGGGCGTAGAGGTTGCCGTGCACCTCCCAGTTCGCCGAGGTATCGAGGCTCGTCGCGCCGCCCACGTAGATCCGAACGGCCGCCGGGCGCGCCGCGGACCCGATGCGCACCGAGTCGTTCGACCGAATCGTGCCGCCCACGAGGAGGTCGAGGCTCGCGGTCGGCGACGTGAGCTCGACGGTGAACGCCGCGCCGAGGTCGAGGTCGCCGGCGATCGCGAGCACCGTCTGCGCGCCCACCTGGAGCGTGAGCGGCGCGGTCGTCGAGACCTGCGCGAGGTAGAGCTTGCCACACGGGAGCGCACGGGTCGTGGCGCTGGAGACGCTGGAAAACGCCTGCGAAGAGAATCCCGTAACGGCGTTGTCGTTCGCGCCGGCGACCCCTTGCACGAGGCTCGTGATCGGCAGGAGCTGGCTCGGCTGGCAGTCGCAGGGGGTCGTGGCGGGCACGGCGGCGGTGCGTCGTGCGCCGGTCACGAGGCTCGGCGTGTTGTTGATCACGTTCGCCGGCTGCGTGAGCGTGCCCGAGACCTCGAGGCGCCCTTGGCTCAAGTTGATGGCGCCGCCGACCCACGCGTCGCTCCGCACGGTGGCGGTGCCCGAGCGCGTGAGGTTCCCTGCACAATGCAGCTCGCCGTCCACGCGCAGGCTCTGGGAGGTATCGACCCCTTGGCGCGTCCACAGGCTGCCGTTGATGTTCGCAGGCTGCGCGCTGATGAAATTGCCGTTGACGCCCACGGAGGCGCTCGCGCCGGCGTCGACGGCCCCGGAGGTTGCGGAGCTGAAGCCTGCGTTGAACGATGCCTCCTCGCACACGCAGAGCGCGAAGCGAAAGGCGCGCGCCGCGAGGTCGCCCACGCAGCCGCCATCGCCGAGCGCGAGCGTGGGGACGGCGCCGTCCACGGTGCAGAGCACCGAGCCCGCGTCGCCGAGCGCGCTCGCGTCGAGTGTCGGGCGCGTGGAGGCGTCTCCCTCGGACCCTGGCACCGGGCCGATGGGGCCACCGGCGTCGAGGTCGCCCTTCGCCTCGACGAAGACGACGTCACCGGTCGCGCATGCTTCGAGCGCGCCGAAGCCGAGCAGCGCGGCGATCGCGCAAAGAACCGCATTTCGTGCGCTCGCGGGGGAGGTTCCGAGGGGCGTTCTCATGGGTCACGTACAAGGGAGCGGGCGGGCGCCAAAGCGGGTCACGGGTTCTTGTTTTTTTCGTTCGCCGTGCCGCCGTGCGCTTCGAGGGCCGCGCGGGCTTCGTCCTCGCAGCGCTTGTCGCGAAGCGCGACGCACGCCTTCACGAGCCCTTCGTAGGCGTCGACGGCGTGCGCCTGACCGCGCGTCGTCGCGAAGCGGAAGCGATCGCGGGCGCCCTCGGCGTCACCGAGCAAATCGAGGCGGAGCTCCCCGCTCGCGAGCGCCGCGACCGCCGAGACCGAGCTTGCGGGGAACCGCTCCACGACCTTTCCGTAAAGGGAGTCGGCCTCGCGCCACTTGCGCTCGCGGCGCGCGGTGTTCGCAGCGCCCAGCAATTCCAGGTCCGAGAGCACCAGCTCGGGCATCGTCACCGCGCCGGGCGCACGCACGCCGCGCGAGGCCTGTGGAAGGAGGCCCGCTTCCGCCGTCACCTCGAGTTCACGCACCACGACGGGCGCCGGGAGGACCTCCGCCGCGGAAACCTCCGCGGCCGCGGGGAGAGCGGGTGCCTCCTTGACGGTCGCCACGGGCCTCGTGCGGCTCGCCCAGAGCCCTGCGGCGATCACGAGCGTCGTGCCCACGGCGAACGCCTTCACCAGGGAGCCGCGCAGCGCACCGGAGGCGCCCGTCACGCCGAGCGCCGTCCCCTCGCCGCCCGCGCCGCCGTCGCCGGGGAACGCCTCCGCGAGCGCCGCCTCCACGAGCCGTTCCGCCGCCGCGGAGTCGATCGGCAGCGCAGGCCCCGCCGCGGGATCTTCGAGCGAAAGCAGGTGTTCGAAGCCCTCCGCGCTCACGCGACCACCCCCTCACCCGTGTGCGAGATCGGCGCCAGCGCGAGGGCCTCACGGAGGGCGCCCATGCCGAGACGAAGGCGGCTCCGCACGGTCTCGAGCGGCGCATCGAGGTGCTCCGCGATCTCGGGGATGCTCAGGCCCACCACGTGGTGGAGCACGAGCGCGTCGCGCTGCGAGGCGCTCAGGCGCTCGAGGGCAGCGACGAGCGCACGCCGATCGAGCGCGAGTTCGGGGGCCG
>CAIOHM010000279.1 GCA_903858055.1 uncultured delta proteobacterium | reverse complement strand
GGTGCTGCCGATCGACGCCGCGGTGGAGCGCGAACTCGAGGCGATCGCCAAGATGCTCCAGCCCGGCGAGGCCGTCACGGCCGCCACGAAGCAGAACGTGCAGGCGCGCATCCGCGCCGAGCGGATGTGGTCCTGGGCAAACTCGGCGCAGGGGCTCCTCCTCCAGACGAGCAACATGAGCGAGAAGGCCGTCGGCTACACGACCATCGGGGGCGACATGGAAGGCGCGCTCTCGGTCATCGCGAACGTGCCGAAGACCGTCGTGAACTACCTCCTCGACTACCTCCTCGAGACCACGGGCTCGGAGGCGATCGCGCGCACGCTCGAGAAGCCACCCTCCGCCGAGCTCGCCGACGACCAGGAAGACGAGCGCGACCTCATGCCGTTCCCGGTGCTCGACGCGTGCTTCGCGCTCTTCGCGGGCGAAAAGATGCACCTCGACGAGGTCGAACTCGTGCTCGTCGACGCGTTCCCCGAGCACGCGCCGGAGCAGCTCCGCGCCTGGGTGCGCCGCTTCGGTCGCCTCTTCCGCGCGTCGATCTACAAATGGGTGCAGACGCCGCTCTCGCTCCACGTGGGCAACCTCGACCTCGATCGTGAACGCGCGCTCCAGCTCCCGGTCGTGCAGTCCGGCGAGTGGCTCGACCCGCGCGCATGAAGACCGCGCGCACCCTGGCCCTGTGCGCGGCGCTCCTCACCGCCCCCGCCTTCGCCGAGGAGACTCTCGTCGGCGGCGAGCACCTCGCCTCGTTCTTCGCGGAGCTCGCGAGCCTCAAGCGAGGCGAGGCCAAGCGCGACGCGATCGTCACCGTGTGGGGCGACTCGCACACGGCGGCCGACGGCTGGACGAGCGTGCTCCGCAGCGAACTCCAAGGGCGCTTCGGCTCCGGGGGCCGCGGCTTCGTCACGCTCGGCAAGCCCTGGAAGACCCATGGCCAAAAGCAGGTCGCGTTCACGAACGGTCCCGGCTGCGAAGGCCACTCGGTGCTCGAGCGGGAGCCCGACCCGGAGGGGGCCTACGGTCTCGGCGGCGCCTACGTGCTCTGCCGCGGCAAGCGCGCCTACGTCAGCACCGCGTTCAAGGAGCGCGTCGACGCGGTCGCGATTCAGCTCGGCGGCGGCCCGCTCGCAGGCACGGTCGAGGCCCTCGTCGACGGCGCCCCTGTAGGTGTACGGAATCTCCATAGCTCTTCCCCGACGCCCGTCTCCTGGGTCGTCCGCCTTCCTGAGGGTGCCCGGGAAATCAGCGTCCGCAGCCTCGACGGCAAGCCGTTTCGTTCATATGGAGTATCCGCACACCGCCACGAAGCGGGCGTCGTCGTCGACGCGCTCGGCATCAACGGGGCTCGCGCGGAGAACCTCGAGCGCATCGACGAGGTGCACCTGCTTCAAGCGGTGGCACGCCGCAAGCCTTCGCTCCTCGTGCTCGCCTACGGCGCGAATGAAGCCGGCGACGACGGGGACGCGGGCGCCTACGCGGACCGCCTGCGGCGCGTGCTCGAGAAGCTCCGTCGCGGTCAGCCCCAAGCGGCGTGCCTCCTGGTGGGCCCGCCCGACCGCAGCGAGCGCGTGGGCGATCATTGGGAGACGATGACGCGCCTCGTGGCCGTCGCCGAGCTCCAGCGTCGCATCGCCGCCGAGCAGCGTTGCGCGTTCTTCGACACGCTCACGGCCATCGGCGGGCCGGGAACCCTCGAGCTCTGGAGCCACGAGGATCCCCCGCGCGCCCAGCGCGATCACGTGCACTACACATGGGGCGGCTACGCGGTCTGGGGCCAGACGCTCGCGGATGCACTGCTCGCGGCGCACGACCGAATCGCACGGCGCTAACGCGGTGAAACGCCGCGACGCCCGCGCTCCGGGCGCCGGGCGCCGGCGTTGCATGCGAAACGGGCCACCCCCCGCCGCCCTTTCGAGCTGGCGGGCGATGGCCCGTGGGGTTGCGAGACGACTCGCTCAGGCTGCGCGGCGGCGACGCAGGAGCGCGCCCGTCTGCGCACGCGGCTCGACGGCGGGCCTTGCCGCGTGCAGTGGAACGTCGCCCTCGAGGAGGCCCCCCCGATGCCGCCCTCTCTTGTCCTCCACGTGATGCGGCTGCTGCAGGAAGCGTTGAACAACGCGCTCAAGCACGCACGCGCGAACGTCATCACGATTGATGCAACCTGCAACAAAGACGGCACTCTCGTGCTCGAGGTCCTCGACGACGGAGTCGGGGTCGACGATGCACCCGTTTCGGGTCGAGGACTCGAGACGATGCACCGCCGGGCAGCACAGATCGGCGCGGTCCTGACCATCGGCGCGTGCGAGCGCGGCGCGGGAACGGCCGTCGTGCTGCGGGTACCCCCCGAGGCGATGCGAGCAACCTCGCGCAGGAGCTGACGTAAGCGCTGCGCGAGGAGCCCGGTCACCTCGCGGTTACTTCACGAGGTGAATCTCCACGCGGCGGTTCGCTTGGCGTCCGTCGACGGTTTCGTTCGTCGCGATGGGCTTCTCCTCGCCATAGCCCGCGCTGTCGAAGCGCTTCGCGTCGACGCCCTTCTTCGCGAACCACTGGACCACGCTCTTGGCACGGCGCGCGCTGAGGCTCTTGTTGTGCTTCGCGTCGCCGCGGTCGTCCGTGTGGCCCTCGATGACGAAGCGCTGATCGGGCGCGAGCTTCTGGATCGTCGTGAGGACCTTCGTGAGCGTCTCGTCGCTGACCGCGAGGATACGGTCGCTGTCCGTCGCAAAGCGCACGTTGTCGAGGACGAGCTCGCCCGCGACGATCGCGCCCACCGGGCAGCCGTTCTTCTTCGCGTCTGCGTGCGCAGGCCCCGGTTCCGTGGGGCATGCGTCGTCGTTGTCGAGGATGCCGTCGCCGTCGGTGTCGAGCGGCTCCGGTGGGGCTTCGACGACCGGAGGAGGGAGCGGCGTGGGCTCTTCGACCACCGGCGCTGGCGGCGGCGGCTCCGCGACGACGGGTGGCGGCGCTGCGACTTCGACGACCGGAGGAGGCTCGGCCCCGATGGGCGCCCACTGAACCGCGAAGGCCGCACGCCACGTGGGTGAACCCACGCCCTCACCGAGGCCCGTACCCGCGGAGAGGTGCACACGCCAGCCTTCTGCGACCGCGTAGTGCGCGCCCACCATGGGCTCGTAGGTCGAGGTGCGCCGCGCAAAGAGCTCGCCTTGGAGCGAGGTCACGACGCGCGCCTCGGGCCCAACGAGCAGGCGTCGATCGATCAAGCGCACGCCGATCGCCGCAGTGGTGACGAGCTCGGTGCCGAGGTCGAGCGAACCGAACTTACGCCCCGCACTGGAAAGCGGCAGACCTGCGGAGGCGGCCCAGGCCACGTCCCCAAACTCGCCGGCACCGAGCGCTTGTGGCTCGACACGCCAGCTCTCGCTCCCCGCATAGGAGGCCGCGTCACCGGTGGGCGCATGAACGACGCCACCAAGCGCCAAGCGGGTCGACCCGAGCGACTCGTCACCGAGCACGCGGTAGTGCGCGCCAACGCGGAGGTCGCCGAGCGCAAACGCGGACGCCGGCGGCGCGTAAACGTACGCGGTGTCGACGCCCTGGGCCCCCGACGCGAAGAGCTGCATCGGCACGGCCAGGCCGACGCGGAGTCGGTCCACGACCGTCAACGACGCACCGAGGGTCGCCGTCGACTGGAGGCTCACCACGGTCGCGTGAACGTTCGAGCCCGTGGCGACGACGAGCGGATCGCCCGCGACATTGGCACCAAACTTCAGCGCAAGCGTCTCCAGAGGTCGCGCCGGTGCTCCCGCACGAAGCGCGTGGTTCCCGAACGAGAGCGAGTCTGCCAGGAGCCACCACGAGCCTGCTTCCGAAGGCTGGAAGCGGTCGAGCGCGAAGCCCGGTTGCGCGGCGATCGCAGGCCCGGTGAACGAGAGGAGGAGGAGGGGCAGAAAGCCGTTCGTTTGCGTACGCATCGCTTGCCTTGCTCTCGCCTTCAGAGGGTCGTTTCGTGGTTCTTGCGACGGCGTCGCACAGTCGCGAGGGCCGCCGCGAGGCCGAGGCTCCAGAGCGGAAGTGCGTCGTCGTCGTCGCGCACGCCCGCATGCACGACCGCGCACTGCATGCCACCCGTACCGCGAATCTCCGCGTCGCGAATTGCACACACACCCTCGACGCAGGCGCCGCTGCGGCACTCGCTGCTCGTGCGGCACTGGTTCGCATCGGGCACGCCGCACGCTCCGTCCGCGAAGCATACGTTGCTGTTGCACTGCGACGCTTCGGCGCACGCCCGCGCGTTCGCGTCACCGCAGGTCTTGGTGTCGGCGTTGCACGTGCCCGACTGGCACGTCGCGCGGGCGTTTGCCTCGTTGCACGTGCCGTCGTGAAGCCCGTCGCTCGGAACCGGAGTCCCGGCGCGTTCCTTCGGGGTGCAGGTGTTCGTGCTGCGCGCGCAATACTGCGTGGCCGTGTCGCAGTCGCTGTCGACCCAACACTTGCCCGCAGGCAGACACACGCCGCTCGCGGTGCAGAGGTTCGATTGGCAGCGGCTCGCACTCTCGAGCGTGCAACCGCTCTCGCCGTCGGCGTAGCCGCACTTGCCGTTCGCGCCGCACACGTTCGCAACGCACTGATTCGACTGGTCGCACGCGACGCCGTTCGCCGCGGCGCAGGTGTTCGTCTGGGCGTTGCATCGCCCGGATGCACAGGCGGCAATCGCATTCGCGTCGTTGCAGATGCCCGTGTGAAGGCCGTCGTTCGGCACGGGGAGCCCGTTCGCCTTGTCGTCCTCGCACGCGAAGGCGTTCCGGTTGCAGTGCTTCGCGCTCGGGCAGTCGCCGTCGACGAAGCAGCCCCCTTGCGGAATGCACGTCGTGTCGTCGACGCTGCAGGTGCTCGACTGACAGCTGGACG
>CAIOHM010000278.1 GCA_903858055.1 uncultured delta proteobacterium | reverse complement strand
CTGCTCGACCGAGCCGCGGAGACCGGCCTGGTCCTTGAGCGCCGCGGCGAGGTCGTCGCGGAGCTTGTCGCGCTCCTTGCTGCACGCCGAGAGGTTCTCGCGGCAGCCGCCCGCCTCGGACTCCATCGCCGTCGCCTTGGCGTTCGCCGCCTCGAGCTCCTTCGCGAGGTCGTCGCCCCGCTTCTGCGCCGTGCCGAGCGAGAGCTTGGTCTTCTCGAGCTCCGAGCCCTTCGCGTCGCGGTCCGCCGAGACCTGGTCGAACGAGGTCTTGAGCTTCGTGTGCTCCTCCTTGGGCACGCCGCAGCCCGCGGCCGCCAGGAAAACCAGGGGGAGGAACGAGGAGAACAGCTTCGAGGCGCGCATGCGGCGCATCCTAAGCGTGCGGACCCGCGGCGGGCAACGGCGTCGGCGGAGCTCGCCCGTCGACCCCGCAAAAAGTTCCACCACTGGGGCACGGATGTCCCCCCTGAACGGATTTTCTTTGACCGCCTCGGGAACTTCGACGTAGTTCTTGGCCCCCCACGAGAGCAGTCGTAGCGTATCCTACATCCTCCTTCATCTTCGCCAGACTCGCACGCTTCGCAGGATACGCCCCCCGAACCCGCTGGAGAAACGCATGAAGCTGACGCACTGGTACGTTGCCGCCCTCGCCCCCATCGCCGCGCTCGGCTGCCTGGGAACCGCCGTCGGGCACCTCGCCGTCCTTGCCGTCACGTTTGGTATCTTCTTCGGAACGCTCTCGCTCGGTCGCCCGCGCCCCGCCGCCCTCGAGACCCCGTCGGTCGCGGCCACCGTCACGAAGGCCTGACTCCCGCACGCGTGGGCCCGAAGCCGGGTACGTTGACGACCCATGGCACCGCCCGCCGGCTCCCTCCCGCCTGGAAACCTGAAGTCCCTCCACGGCTTTTCGCTGTCGGATCTCGAGGCCGTCCGCCTCGTCCTTCGCGGGGACTCGGTCATCGACTGGCACCGGCTCGACTTCGCGGATCTCGACGAGGTCGACGCCTTCCTGCGCTCGAACGAGTTCGACCCGTCGAACCCCGGTGATCTCGAGCGCCTCCAGGCCGTCAAGAGCGAGGCCATCGGCTACCTGCGCCGCCAATTCCACTACCCGGTCCCAAAACCGGTGGAAGAGGCGTCGGTGCGCGAGCTGCTGATCTTGGCCTCGGCGAAGGGCCATCGCCAGGCGTGCGCGTGCACGATCCTCAAGGCGATGCACGTCATCCACCACCTCGAGGGGCGCGAGCTCCTCTTCGTGCTGCCGTTCTCCGACCAAGAGGTCTTTCGCCTCGTGGAGGAGAAGGTCTTCCGCGTCATCGGCCAGATGCTCGCGCACGGCCTGCCCGTCGTGGAGTTCGTGGGGGGCCGAAAAAATCGGGATTCGCTCTTCACCAAGCTCCTCTCGAAGCAGGACACGATCGCCGCGCAGGTCTACGACAAGCTGCGCTTTCGCATCGTGACCCGCAGCGAGGCGGACCTCCTCCCCGTGCTCGAGTACCTGACGAAGCAGCTCTTTCCGTTCAATTACGTGGTGCCGGGCCAGAGCTCGAACAACATCGTGCGCCTGCGCGAGGTTTGCGAAGGGAACCCGCACCTCGCGCCCATGCTCGCGCACATGCAGGTGGGCCTGAACGACGACGTGCCGAACAACGACAACAAGTTCTCGGCCAGCAATTACCGCATCATCCACGTGGTCGTGGACATGCCCGTGCGGCTCTCGGACGAGCTGCTCGAGGCCGCACCCGCCCGCGCCTCGAACCTCGGGCGCGTGGGCTTCGTCATTTGCGAGTTCCAGCTGGTGGACCAAGCGACCGACCAGGCGAACGAGCTCGGCGACGCCTCCCACGACGCGTACAAAGCCCGCCAGAAGAAGGCCGTCATGCGGCGCTTGCACCTCGGAGACCGGGAAGATCGCGTGAGCGGGCACCGGCTCGGCGGGCCCAAGCGCGAAGGCTGAAGGCCCCCAACGATTCGCGTCACAGGGGCGAATTTCCGTTATTTGGGCCCTCGGCTGCGCTACGTGCACCGCCCATGAAGCTCTTCCCCGGGAAGGTGGACGCGATCGCCGCCGACGGTGCGCGCGTGCTCCTCGCTGCCAAGGCCGTCGAGGCCGAGCGCCCCAAGAACGTCGAGATCGCCATCGCGGCCGAGCTCAAGCGCTACCTGCAAGAGGAGCGCGAGGTGTACGAAGAGGCCAAGGCGGTGCTCGACCGCACGGGCAAAGCCGGCGGCGAGCTTCACCGCGTGCGTCGTCTCGTGGCCGAAGAGCGCGGCATCGGAATCGGGGACGAGACCATCGACCACCTGCTCGACCGCACCGTGGAAATGCTGGTCGAAGACGACACCATCGACGAGGTCTTCGTGGAGGACGCGGAGCTTCGTCGCCTGCTCGCGCCCGTGTTTCGCAAGCACATCAACGTCGACGAGGCGCTCGACGCCGAGATTCGGACGCAGCTGCGCCACGTAACCGAGGGCACGCCGCAGTGGGACATCGAGTACAGCCGCATCGGCGACACGATCCGCCGCAAGCGCGGCCTCTCCTGACCGTCACGCGTACACGAGGTCGCCCATGAACGTCGGCATGTCGCTTCCGCCGCCTGCTTCGAGCTCGAGCTCGCCGTTCCTGATGCTCATCCTCTCGTCGCCTTCCGGCGCGGGAAAAACCACGCTCACGCGCATGATCCAGCAGCGCTTCCCGGAGCTGCGCTTCTCGGTCTCCCACACGACCCGCGCGCCGCGCTCGAACGAGGTCGACGGCGTGCACTACCACTTCACCGATCACGAGAGCTTCCGTGAGAAGGTCAAGGGCGGCTCGTTCCTCGAGTGGGCCGAGGTCCACGGGAACTACTACGGAACGTCGATGACCGAGATCATCCGCGCCGAGCAAGACCCAGCCTGCTCGGGCATCATCTTCGACATCGACTTCCAAGGGGCTCGCCAGATCCGCGCGCGCATCCCCGACGTCGTCCCGATCTTCATCTTGCCGCCCTCGATGGCGGAGCTCGAGCGCCGCCTGCGCGGTCGCGGCAGCGAGTCCGAAGAGGCCATCGCGCGACGCTTCTCCGGCGCCAAACGCGAGATCGCGAACTACGCGCTCTTCGACTACCTCGTCGTCAACGACCAGATCGACCGCGCCTTCGAGACCCTCTCGTCCATCATCGTCGCCGAGCGATCGCGTCGTTCGCGGCGCGCCGGCCTCGCCGAGTCGCTCCTCCGCCACGACGTCATCGTCCCCGATGGCGAAGCCACCGCCTGACAAATCTCTGGAGAATCGCGTGAAAGAATCCGTCCTCATCGTCGGCTCGATGGCCTTCGACGATCTCGAAATGCCCTACGGCACGTTCAACGACGTGCTCGGCGGTGCGGCCACCTACGCGGCGATCGCGGCCTCCTCGTTCTCCCCCGTTCGCGTCGTGGGCGTCGTCGGGGACGACTTCCCGGGCCCCGTGCTCCAGCAGCTCGCGGCCCGCGGCGTCGACATCGCCGGCGTCGAGCGCGCACCTGGCAAGACCTTCCGCTGGCACGGGCGCTACGCCCAGGACCTCGGCAGCCGCGAGACCATCCACACGGCGCTCAACGTCTTCGCCGACTTTCGCCCAAAGATTCCCGCCTCTTACGCCACGTCGCCGTACCTGCTCCTCGGCAACATCCACCCGGCGCTGCAGCTCCAGGTGCTCGAGCAAGTCGAGCGCCCGAAGCTCGTCGTCGCGGACACGATGAACCTGTGGATCCACACCGAGCGCAAGACCCTCGGTGAGCTCCTGCGCAAGGTCGACGTGCTGAGCATCAACGACGAAGAGGCGAAGGATCTCACGGGCCACGGCATGCTCCGCAAGGCGGCGGACGAGATTCGCGCCCTCGGCCCGAAGCGCGTCATCATCAAGAAGGGCGAGCACGGCGCCGCGATCTTCGACGACGAGGGCGTCTTCTTCGTGCCCGCGTACCCGCTCGAGGTGCTCCGAGACCCCACGGGCGCCGGCGACAGCTTCGCTGGGGCGCTCCTCGGCGTGCTCGCCGGCCTCGGACGCACGGACGGCGCCGCGATTCGCCAGGCGATGATCGTTGCGTCGACGGTAGCAAGTTTCGGCGTGGAAGGACTCGGGCCCGAGCGGCTGCTCTCGCTCGACCGCCCTGCCCTCGCTGAGCGCTTGCAGGCCTTCGAATCCATGATGAACTACGGCGGCCCGTTGCCCGCGCTCCCCTGAGCGAACGCATACGGTCAACGTACGTCGTCTATTTTTCGCGTTACGACAGCAAGCAGAGTGGAGGAGCCCGTGGTCGAGTCGAATCTTCGTGCATGGCCGTGGGCCATGGTTGCCCTCGTGGGCGGTCTTGGCCTCGCAGCCGCCGCTTGCTCCTCGAAAGAAGCAGCCGCGCCTGCGCCCTCGGACGAAAACGCCTACGAGAACGACTGCGCCGTGCAGATCGGCGGATTCCCGAAGGCCACGTGCGACAAGAGCCCACGCCTCTGCGACACGCCGCCAACCTGCTCGCTCCCGACCACGTGCGGCAACGTGAGCCAGTGCCTCAACACCGTCGACAACGCGGGCAAGACCAAGGTCGCGCTCCGTGTCCGTCGCCTCGCGGTGGCGGCGCCCGAGAGCCTCACGATCCCCCTCGTGCAGCGCACCATCCTCAACAAGGCGATGGACTTCGCGAGCCCGACCTGCGGCGAACGCGGCGACGGCAGCTTCAACTGGATCCTCGAGGTGGACCTCGCGACCAACAAGCTCAAGACCGGCGGCGCCGCCCCGGCCGACGCCGCGGGTGCGGGCGGCTACTGCTTCGTGAACACGAAGCTCAACGGCTTCGACGTGGCCCCGATCAACGTGAACCTCACGAAGAGCGCCGAAGGCCTCTACACCACCGAGACCGTGCCCGTGCTCAACGTGCCGATCTTCGTGCAGGGCAAGCGTGACAACGTGATCATCCTCCCGCTCCGCGAGGTCACGGTGAAAGACGTGGCCCTCTCGGCGAACGGCAACTGCATCGGCAGCTACCGCGCGGGCGGCCTCACCACCGACCTCGACTGCCGCGAGAACATCAGCGATTGCCCGAAGTGGCTCACGGGCGGCTCGCTCGCGGGCTACATCAAGCTCTCGGACGCCGACAAAATCGACATCATCGACATCGGCAAGACGCTCTGCACGGTGCTCACGAACAAGACCGGCCCCGACGGCAAGAGCTGCCCCAAGACGGCTACGGGCGAGATCGACGTGAAGGGCGACTATTGCTCGACCACGAAGAGCGCGGGCGGTTGCCAAGACTCGTTCTGGCTCGCGGCCACGCTCGCGGCGAGCGCGACCGAGCTTCAGGCCAACCCGACCGACCCCTTCTGCACGGGCACGCCCACCAACTGACGCGGCATCGCAAGCGAGGAGCGGAACACCATGATCGAGAAGCGAAACGCCTACCGTTGGTCGGTTGGGTTTGCCGTGGCCCTCGCGGCGTGTGCGGGCGGTAGCGGCGGCGGGGGAGGCTGCGGCGGTGGTTGCAGCACCCCGCTCCCGAACGGGTTCCCGCGCGATCAGCGCGTCGAGAACGCGGTCACGGTCCGCGTGACGAAGCCTGGCCTCGAGTTCCTCGAGCAGAACCTCCCGACGATCGCCTCGCGCCTCGGCCTCGGCGGTACGGGCGGCGTCGTCAACTTCCCGATCCCCACCTCGACGACCACCACCGCGGGCACGGACATCACGATCTGCCCGGGCGGGCCGACCGGCGACAAGTGCCGCGCGGACATCAAGCTCGGCGAGGCCAAGCTCCGCATCAACGGCGTGACCCCGAACGCGGTGGTCATCACGGGCACGATCCCCGTGCGCATCAAGGAGCTCCCGATCGCCGCGGTTCTCCCAGGAATCCCGGGACTTCGTCCCACCTTGAACATCGGCGTCGGCCTCGGCGGCACGGGCACGAACGGCGTGAACGCGCCCACCTGCAACGGCAGCACGCCGGTTGCAGACTACACGGATATCCCGCTCAACATCTCGCTGCCGCTCATCGCCGAGACGAACGCTCCGCGCGACGGCCTCACGAAGGTCGACTTCAAGAACGCCGTCTTCGACATCGGCATTCAGAGCGACGACGTCGTCATTTGCGGCAACTGCTCGTTCGCGACCTCGCTCTGCAACAGCGTGCTCGGGTTCGTGAAGAACCTCGTGTTCGACCTCGCGGTCGGCGGCATCAAGGACCAGCTCACGGGCACCCTCAAGCAGAGCTTCTGCCAGCAGGCCGACACGACGGCGACGCCGCAGTGCCCCGCCGGCAGCACGAAGAAGAACGACGGCATCTGCTACGTCGACGCGGACCCGACCCAGTGCCTGCCGATCCTCCTCGGCACCGAGGGCCACTTCAACCTCGGCAAGTCGCTGCAGGGCACCTCGCCCTCGACGACCTCCGAGCTCGACATCATCCTCGCGGCGGGCGGCAACATGACGCCGGATCCGCTGACGGCCAAGTCGAACACGCCTTACGCCGGCTACACGCCGAACGGCCTCACGCTCACGATGCTCTCGGGCCTCAAGCCCGCGCCGGCCACGCGCTGCGCGCCCATCGCGAACCTGCCGATCCCGCGTAACATCCCGGTGCCTGCGCAGCTGAAGCTCAACGAGCCGACGAACTGGCCCGCGGGCGCAGCCAAGCCCCACGTCGGCATCGGCATCGCGAAGCGCTACCTCGACCACACCTTCGGCGCGCTCCACGACTCTGGCCTCCTCTGCCTCGGCGTCACGACCGACACGGTCGCGCAGCTCCAGACCGGCCTGCTGAGCGTGCTCATCAAGAGCCTCGAGTACTTCTCGATCGAGCAGAAGGCCGCCTCGGTGGCGATTCAGACGCGCCCGCAGAAGCCGGCGAGCATCGCGATCGGCAACGGCACCGACATCAAGACGGACCCGCACCTCAAGCTCAAGCTCGAGCAGTTCGCGGTCGACTTCTACGTCATGACGAACGAGCGCTTCGTGCGCGTCTTCACGCTCGTCGCGGACGTGAGCGTGCCCCTCAACCTGCAAATCACCGGTGACGGGAAGCTCAAGCCGCAGCTCGGTGACCTCACGATCGCGAACGCGAAGGTCACGAACAGCGAGCCGCTCCTCGAAGACCCGACGAAGGTCGCCGAATCTCTCGCCACGATCCTCGGCAGCCTCGGCGGCCAGCTCGGCGGCGCCATCAGCCCCATCGATCTCGCGAGCGCCACCGCGAGCCTCGGCGTCTCGATCAACATCGTCGACGGCGGGATCCGCAAGGTCACCGAAGGCACCGACGACTTCCTCGCGCTCTTCGCGAACATCGGCCCGGCCGCGGCCACGCAGCCGTACATGATCGCCTCGCCGAAGGCCTCGGTCCGCGCGGTGCACGTCGACGCGAAGGCCCTCGAGGTCGCGACCTTCGACGCGAGCCGCGCGCCTTCGATCGAGATCGACGTCGACGCGGAAGGTCCCGAAGCCACCGGCGATCTCGAGTGGCTCGTCACGGTCAACGGTGCCGCCTGGTCCGACTGGTCCTCCGAGCGCCACCGCACCGTGCGCTCGCCGGTCTTCCTCGCGCAGGGCCGACACACGCTCGAGGTCCAGGTGCGCGATGCGAAGAACCACGCGCGCGTCTCGCAGGGCAAGGCCATCCTCCCCGTGCTCATCGACGTGATGGCGCCCGCGGCGCGCATCGTGACCGAGGGCGGAAAGCCTTCGCTCCACGTGTTCGACGTGGTCTCGGGCGAAGAGGCGATCGGCGCGCGCTGGGTCGACGCGAACGGCATCTGGTCCGAGTGGACCACGGTCGCGGCGGCGAAGACCAAGGTCGCCGCCGGCGAAGCCACGGACGTGGAAGTCCGCGACGAGGCCGGGAATCTCGGCACCTCCGCGCAGGGCCTCCGCGGTCGCCCCGACGCCTCGCTCGCCGGCGCCGCCTCGGGTTGCGGCTGCGCGGTCGCGGGAACCAAGGCGGGTCCGTCCCACCTCTTCGGCTGGCTCGCGGTGCTCCCGCTCGCCATGGCGTTCCGTCGCCGTCGTCGCCCCGTCGCGGCGGCGGTGGGCGTGGGTGCGCTCGCGGCCTCGGCCCTCGTCCTCGGCGCGGCCCCGGGCTGTGGCGGCGACGCAGGCGGCGGCGAGCCCGTGAAGCCCATCCTGTGCGGTGCAGACTGCACGGAAGAGTGCCAAGAGCCGCTCCCGCAGGGCGTGCTCGGTGCGTACCTCTCGACGGCGAAAGCGCCCGACGGCACGATTTGGGCCGCGGCCTACTCGGACTTCGCGGTCATCGGTACGCGCGCCACGAACTACGGCGATCTCGTCGTCGGCAAGTACGACCCCGCGAAGAAGACCTTCGCGTGGAGCATCGTCGACGGACTCCCCGAGGCGCGTGCCGAGGGCGTGTGCACCGACGCGGACCCGCGCGGCTGGCGGAGCGGCGAGGACGAGTCGGGACCGAACGTGGGGCTCTACACGTCGATCGCCTTCTCGGGTTCGACCCCCATCGTGAGCTACTTCGACCTCACGAAGAAGCGCTTGCGCGTCGCCACGCAGGAGAGCTCCGGGTGGAAGAGCTACACGCTGCGCGAGGTGAGCGTCGGTGAGGCCGGTCGCTCGGCGCGCATGACCCTCGTCGAGGGCAAGCCCGTGATCGCGTTCGCCCAGGTCGAGCCGATCGACGGCGGCAAGGTCCGCTCGAAGATCGTCGTCGCGCGCGCGAAGACCGATCTCCCCGCGAGCGAGGGCGACTGGACCTTCGAAGACACGATCGTCGACGACACGACGCCATGCCGCAGCGGCTGGTGCAAGAGCGGCAACGTGTGCCTCAAGAGCGGCCTCTGCGCCGCGAGCGCGACCGGCTGCACCGCCGCGTGCGCCACGGGCCAGAGCTGCGTGAAGACCGGCACCTCGCCCACGTGCGAGGCCTCCCTGGGCTCGGACCAAATCGACAGCTACGCGCCGATCACCGGCGCCATCACGCGCATCGTCGCGGGCAAGAACGGCGCGCTCGCCGTCGTCGCCTACGATCGCCCCCACGGCAACCTCCTCGTCAGCCGCTACGCAGCGAGCAAGTGGACCACGCTCCTCGTCGACGGTGAGACCGGAAGCCGCGCCTCGAACAACGCCGTCGACACGGGCGACGTGGGCCTCGGCGCGAACGGCGTCTACGCGGAAGACGGCACGCTCTGGCTCTCGTACGTGAACGGATCGACCGAAGATCTCCGCGTCGTCTCGGTCAGCCCCACGGGCACCATCGGCACGCCCGAGACCGTCGACGACGGCTTCGACGCGTCGTGGAACGACGGGAAGCACCTCGTCGGCGACGACTCGGCCATCGTCATCGACAGCGCCGCGACCCTCACCCTCGCCTACCAAGACGCCACCGCGGGCACGCTCCGCACGGCCGTCGGCACCACGATTTCCGGCGGCGGTCATCGCTGGACCAAGAAGTCGAGCGCCATCGCGCAGTCGACCGCCGGGTTCTTCCCGTCGATCGTCTCGGCGAGCCCGCTCTCCATCGCGCACTTCGTCCGTCGCGCCGACCGTGCCGAGCGCACCATCGTAGGCGACGTGGTCATCACGAACCCTTGATCTCTTCGGCGCTCGACAACGAGGCCTCCCGCGAAGCCGCGGAGTCCGCCACCGCCGACGCTTCCCTCGACGACAAGAGCGACGACGCACGTCTGCTGGCGTCGTTGCGCGAAGACGCGGCGCGGGACTGGATCGCCCGCGAGTCTGTGCGGGCGCTGCGCCGACGCTTCGGTGAGGCCGACGACGTGCAGCTCCCCTCCGGAGCCTCGATGCTCGCGCGCCGCGTACGTGCCGTGCTCCAGCGCGGACCAAGCTCCGATCACGAGCACGCGCTCGCCCGCGCCCTCGCAGCCCTCGCGCTCGCCGAGCACGTGCGTTCGAGCAGCCCCGCGAGCCTCGACGACACTGCGCGCGAGACCTTGCTCCTCGCGCGCGACACGCCCTGGGATGCCACGGGCCTCATCGACGCCGCGCTCGGCCATGACGCGACCGCGCTTTGGCAAGCGATCGTGGCGCGCCTGCGCATCCTCGTGGAGCGCGCGGACCCCGCGGCCGTGCGCGCGGAGCTCCTCGTGGGCGGCGCGGCGCTCATTCGTTCGATGCATTCTACAGCGATCGAGGGCGTCGCGAAGCTGGGAGCCACGGTCCGTGACCCGGCGCTGCGCAGCGTGTTCGCCCTCGGCGAAGCGCACCAAGCCCCCGTGGTGGTCGAGGGGCGCTGGGCGTACGTGCCTGCAGGCGCCCTCGTGCGGCTCTTCATGGTCGTCTCGGGCCTCACGCTCCTCCGTGCGGCGTGGCGCGTCTTCGAGCACCTCGCCCTCGGTCGGCGCCGCCACGCGCGCATCGAATGGCGCAGCGGTCGCATGCTCGTCGCGTGCACCGCCTCGCTCGCGGGCCGCCCCACGGCCACGCGCACGACCACGCTCGCCCCGGACGCCATCGCGCGCATCGATTGGTCCGGCAAGCGCACCGGCCTCGTCGGTGGCATGTTCGTCGCGCTGATCGCCGCGGGGACGTTCGCGGGGACCTTCTTCGCGGTGGTCGGCGCACGCCTGCAAGTGGCGTCGTTCTTCTCGGGCGGCGTCGGGCTGCTCGGCCTCGCGCTCTTGCTCGATCAAGCGCCGCTCCGCCTCTTTGGTTCGCTGGGCGGCCAGGGGCGCCTCGTGGTGCACCCGCGCGAGGGCGAGCCCATCGTCGTCGACGTGCATGACAGCGCCGCGGTCGACGCGCTGCTGCAGCGCTGGTCTGCGTCGACGTAACCAGGCCGACGATCACGTGGCCGCACCGATCGCCCGTCGAGGCGTGCGGTGTTTCCGTCGGCGTTCCGTTACGCACGCGGGCGAAGGTGCGTGCCGGAAAGGCGCTAGCGGCTCTTCATCGGCCCTCGGGTCCACCCTTGCCTCCACGGAGTTCGCTTCATGCCCGCCTCGCACCGCTCGACCCTCGCCCGCATCGCCTTCGTCACGTGCTGCCTCGCCTACGCCACGAGCGCCGCCGCCGCCCACGTGTGTGCTGCCGTGGACGAGAGCACCGACACGCTCGAGGCCGGGGAGCGACGCGCCGCGCTCGCCGTGCTCAAGCAAACGCTCGCAGCAAACGGCGACACGGTCGTCGCCTCCGACTGCACGGAGACCTACACGGCGAGCCACGCGCGCCTCGGCAAAGCCATTCGCGTAGCCGTCACTTCTTCGGCGAAGGGCACGCGCAACGGCAACGCGGCGACGCTCGAAGAGCTCCCGGACACCTACGACCAGCTCGTGAAGGCGCTGAAGAGCGGCAAGGCCCTCGGGGAGGCCGGCGTCGCCGATCGCCACAACGTGACCCTCGACCAAGCGGCACCGCGGCGCGTGCAATCCGACAACCTTGGCTACGTCACGATCGGCTACGCCTCGACCCGCGGCGGCGACGCCGCTTACGGCCCCACGATCGGCGGCGGCTACCGCTACGAGCTCGATCGCTTCGCGGTCGACGCGAACCTCATGCTCACGATGGGCCAAAAGGGCGCGAGGGCGACCCAGACCGGCTTCACGGCGGGCATTCGCGGCCTGTACTTCCTCGACCCGACGGCCTCGGCGTCGCCGTACCTCGGCGTGGGCGTCTCGTTCGCGGCGATCGGGACCGAGGTGAACAGCGTCAGCTTCAACGGCGGCGGCCTCGCGGGGCGCGTCTCGTTCGGGTACGAGTTCTTGCGCGAGAGCACGATCCGCTTCCTCGTGGAGGCGGACGCGCAGCTTCCGTTCTTCACGCTCGACCACGACGCGAGCTCCGTCGGCGGGTTGCCCGAGTCGATCTACGCGCCGACCGTGGGGCTCAACCTCGGCATCGCCTGGGGCGGCTCGAGCCAAGCGGTCCAGAGCGTGCGCGTCTACTGAAGGCGTTGCCGGAATGGCGTCGCGATCGCCACGAAGCGGGGAAGCGGCAAGCCGATCGAACGTCGCGCTTTTTCCAAGGCAAACGCGGGAGCAGACGCGGCGCGGGCGCTATTCGGTAGAGAGCGAGGACTCCCCTGCGCGAAGCACCTGACAGCACACGCCGCTTGGGCATACTGGTTCCTCCCCCATGCCGCTCGTCGTCGTACGTCATGCCCGCGTGGAGCGCCTCGTCGAGGAGCTCGCCGTCTTCGTGCGCGAGGCTGCGCCGGCCGACCCCTTCGAGTCGCTGCCAATCGTCGTCGGCAGCCGCAACGTGGAGCGCTGGCTCCGGCAAGAGCTCGCGAGTGAGCTCGGCATCGCGGCTAACCTGGTTTTTCCCGGCCCGCGCGCGGCCTTCCGTGGGGCCGTGCGCGCGCTCCTCGACCCCGCGAGCGTGCCGCGGGGTCGTTACTGGGAGCCTTCCTACGTGCGCGGGTTCACGGCTTCGTGGGAGGGGTCGCCGCTCACCTTCGAGGTGCTCGCATGGCTTCGTCGCTTCGGGGCGCAGGCGAGCTTCGCGCACGTG
>CAIOHM010000277.1 GCA_903858055.1 uncultured delta proteobacterium | reverse complement strand
TGCGGCCGCGTCGCGTGATCGCGGGAAACACCGTCTCGATCACCACCGAAGACTCGCTGGCGTGGGCCATTCGCGACTTCCTGCGCGCCGACATCGAGCACCTCGAAGTCTTCGCCGCCGCGCGCGCGTGCGAACTCGCGCGCATCGACTTCGCCTGTGTGCTGGGCATCGCGAACGCGGTCGGCGACATGGGCCGCCGTCAATGGCACGAGCACCACGAGGACGCGTCGAAGGCGGTCGTGAACGTCGTCGCCCCGTGGTTCGGCCTCTGACGAGCAGGCACGTGCGCGACCTGCGCGCGCGACGAATCCCGTGGGTGTGGTTCGCACATCGGCCGCTCGCCTGCTAAGACGCTCGCTCATGCGGAGCGTCTGCCTACACCTCGCCGTTGCGTTATCGAGCCTCTCTTTCGCAGCGTGCGGCGGGTCCACCGCGGGCCTCGCACCCGTGTCGGTCGACGGCGGAGCGGGCGGCAGCGGCGCGGGCGGTGGTGGCGGCGGGGTCGTCGACCCAGGTGTCGCCGATGACGCCGGCGTGAGCGGCAACTGCTCGGAATCTGCAAAGCTCATCTATCTCGTCACCTCGAGCACCTCGGGCGGCGCCAACGAGCTCTACTCGTTCAACCCCACGAAGCCTGGCCGGAGCGCGTACACGCGCGTCGGTGCGCTGAACTGCCCGAGCACGAGCTCACCGCAGACGATGGGCGTCGACCGCACGGGCACCGCGTGGGTCTTCTACTCGGACGGCCGCCTCTTCAAGGTCGACGTCGCGAGCGCGCGGTGCACCGCGACGACCTTCACGTACCCGGGCGCCGGCTTCGACTTCACGATGGGCTCGGGCTTCACCGCCCTCGGCGGCGACGTGACGAAAGAGACGCTCTTCCTCGTACGCAACGGACTCCAGCGCTTCGACACGACGACGCTCACGAAGACGTTCGTGGGCGGATCCACGGCGACCTCCGGCGAGCTCACGGGCGGCCCGGACGGCAAGCTCTTCGTCTTCGATCCCGCGGGGAGCGGTCGGCTCCTCGAGGTCAACGCCACGAGCGGAGCGACCACGCCGCTCCACACGTTCTCGGCGGGCACCTTCTCGAACGTGAGCGCCTTCGCCTTCGCGCGCTATGCGGGCTCCTTCTACCTGTTCACGGCGGGCACGGACGCCACGGGCCTCTTCCCGACGAACACGCGCACGACCGTGTTCGATCCCCAGACGCGAGCCACGACGATCCGCGACGCGGACATCGGCGTCACCGTCGTCGGCGCGGGTCAATCGGTCTGCGTGCCGCCTCCGATCTTCTGAGCACGCGATGGACTGGCTCGCGATCGTACCGAACGACGTTCGAGAGGTTGCCGCTCGCCTCGCGGAGGCAGGGCACCGAAGCTGGATCGTCGGCGGATGCGTCCGCGACGCGCTGCTCGGTCGAACGATCGGCGATTGGGACCTCGCGACGAGCGCGCGCCCCGAGCACGTTCTCAAGCTCTTTCGCAAGGCGATTCCCACGGGAATCGAACATGGGACGGTCACGGTCGTCACGCGCGGCAGGCACGTGGAGGTGACGACCCTCCGCGGCGAGACGACCTACTCGGACGGCCGACACCCGGACTCGGTTCACTTCGTCGACGACATCGTGGCGGACCTCGCGCGCCGCGACTTCACGATCAACGCGATCGCCGTGGACACGCAGACCGGCGCCTTGGTCGACCCCTTC
>CAIOHM010000276.1 GCA_903858055.1 uncultured delta proteobacterium | reverse complement strand
CGGCGAGCTCGGGGAGTGCCTGAAGGGCCTCCTGCGTTGCCCATGCGCCGCGAACTTCACGCGGCCTGCGGCGCACGATCGCCAGCGCGGCTCGCGCACCGTGGACGAGCTCCGAGCGACGACCGTCCGTGTCGTCGTCGTCTTCGGTGGGGCGCTCGCCGGTGCGTGCGCTCGCGGGCGGCTTCCGCGCTTCGAACGGGGCGTGCGGCGCACGGGCGGCGCTCGTGGAAGCTGGGCGAAAAGGGCGCTTCGGCATCGCGGCTTACCGGGCAACGAGGAGGAGAGCGGTGACGTCGTCGTCGTAGCCGTGCGCCTCGACGAAGCTCTGCGCGGCCGCGAGGAGCGCCTCGAAGCGCGCTTCGACGGGCTTTCGACCTTCGAGGGCTTCGCGCATGCGGTCCTCGCCGAACGCCTCCCCGGCGGGCGAGGTCGCTTCCGAGAGGCCGTCGGTGAAGACCACGAGCCCTTCGCCGAGCGCGAGATCGACACGCGTGGAGCGGCGTCGCACGCTGCCGTCGACACCGAGGAAGCCGTCCATCGCGAGCACCTCGCTCACCGTGCCGTCGCGACGCAAGTGAAAGGCCGGCGGCGCACCGGCGAACGACAGGTAGGCCGATGCCGCGCCGTCTTCCTGCGTGACCACGTCGACGCAGAGCGCCGAGGTACGAAGCTCGAGCCCAGGAAAACGGCTCACGAGACGGCCGTCGAGGCGAGTGAGCGCGTCGGCCGGTGAGGCGGCGTCGCGGGCGACTTGTGCGAACTCGTGCTGAAGCGCGAGCGCGCGCATGGAGGCTTGCACGCCGTGGCCCGTGGTGTCGGCGAGGAGCACGCGCAGTTGCCGCGGCGTGAGCGCCGTCGCGTGCCAGAGATCGCCGCCCACGAGGTCGAGGGGCTTCTCGAAGGCCTGCACCACGAGCCCGTCGATGCGGCTCACGTGAGACTTCGAGTGCTCGACGAAGTCGCGTGCGAGCGAGAGATCCGAACGCAAGAGCGAGTCCTTCGTGCGCAGGTCCGTGAGCGCTTCATCGAGCGACTGCGTCTTCTTCGCGAGGTCTTGCGTGCGCACACGAACCACACGCTCGAGCTCGAGCGCGCGCTGGCGCAGCGTGCGCTCACGGGCGCGCGCGACGGTCATGGCGATGCCCGCGAAGACGCCGACCGCCAGGAGTCGCGCGGTCCAGGTCTCGTAGAACTTGGGCTCGCGGTGAATCGTCACCGCGGCCGGTTCCGCGCTGAAGGGGCCGGGACCCTGCGCGGCTTCGACCTCGAAGACGTAGTCGCGGTTGCCGGCGAGGTCCGTGAAGCGCGCGCTGCGAATCTGTGCACCCACGTCGACCCAACGATCGTCGAGGCCACGGAGGCGGTAGCGGAAGCGAACGCCGTTCGGCGCTTGAAACGTGGTGGCGCCGAACGCGAACTCGACGGTCTTCACGCTCGCGGCGATCGATCGCTCGTGCGGCAGGAGATCGCGATCGTCCACGCGAATCGCGTCGACGCGCACCGGCGGCGGCGTGGGCGCCGAGAGCAAGCGTGCGGCGTCGATGCGGACGGCTCCGCTCGCCGTCGGGGCCCACACGACGCCGTCGCGCGCGATCGTGAGGGATGGGGAGACGCCGGAGTAGCACTGCGCGGTCGTGAGCCCGTCGCGGGTGTCGACGATCGTGATCCCCGCGACGCGGGCGCTCGTGGTCGTGCGCGCCGCATCGAAGGCCGCGAGGAGGGCTTCGCGCGGCGCAAACGCGACCCCGGCGTTCGAGGTCGCCCACACGCGCCCCTGGTCGTCTTCGCTGACGCCGTACAGGTAGTCGCTGGGCAGCCCGTTCGCTTGCCCGAGGCGCGCCGTGGCGGCTCCGTCGAAGCGCACGAGGCCCGTGCCCGAGGTCGTGAGCAGGAGCGTTCCGTCGCGCAAGAATGCGAGGCCCTGAAGCTCGTCGAGGTGCAGGTCGTCGACCATGCTCCAGCGCGTGAGCGCTCCTCGGACGTAGCGCGCGAGCGTGCGATTCGAGCCGAACCAGAGGCCCTCGAGCGCGGAGCCCGCGGGCGCCTCGGTGATCATGCGAATGCGCTCGCTCGCGAGCGGCGCGAGCGCGGGCGGCACCGTGAAACGCTGGCCTTCGAAGAGGGCGACCCCCGAGCGTGTGCCCACCCACAGCGCGCCGCTGCTCGAGCGCCTCGCCGCGTAGACGAAGACGTTCGGGAGGCCTTCGCGAGGCCCGAAGAGCTCGAGGTGCTCGCGATCACGCCCGCGGAAGACCCCCTGCCCGTAGGTCGGGAACCAGAGCCCGCCGGTCCCGTCGTCGATGGGGGGCAGGCTCTCGCTCGAGGGGAAGCCCGTGCTCGGGGCCCACAGGTCTCGCTCGCCGTTGCGACGCTGCTCGAGGAGCCCCCCGCCTTTCGTTGCAAACCACAACGATTCGCGCGCCTCGCCGATCGACCACACGAGGTCGTGCGGCATGCCCGAACGTCGGTCGAAGGTGCGCACGCCGCCGGGTCGCAGCTGCACCAGACCTCCCGCCTCGAAGCCGACCCACGTGCCGCCTTCGCGGTCGAAACCGAAGGAAAAAACCGGACTTTGCGGCAGTCCGTCGCTGGTGCCGAGCGCCGAGGTCGAGCCGTTGGCGATCCGCTCCACTCCGCCGTCGATCGACCCGACCCAGAGCGCGTCGTCGGGGGCGACCTCGAGGGCGGTGACGTGGGTGCGCGTGCCGCCGACGGGGAGAAGCTCGCCGTGGTCGACGCGGCCGATGCGGCTCTCGGTGGCCACGTAGACCTCCCCGCCGCGGCTCCGCGCGAGCTTGGCGATCGCCGCGCTCGTGAGCTCGCGAGGGACGCCGTCGGTCGTGACCTCGGACCCCGCGCCGGTGAAGCGACGCAGCCCCGCGTCGGTGCCGATGAGGGCCGAGCCGTCCGGGTCGAGGCGCAGCGCCGTGACTCGCTTCGAGGGCAGCCCTCCGATTGGGCGCGCGCGGCCTCCTTCAACCACGAATGCTCCGTGCGCATCGGTGCCGACCACGGCGAAGGCCCCGCCGGCGGCCACGTCGATCGCGGTCACCCACGGCGGTGCGCTGCCTGGGAGGAGATCGAGCGCCTCCCACGTGCCGCGGTGGCGCCGCGCGAGACCGCGGAGCGAGCCGACCCAGAGCGCGTCGTCGTCGCTGCACGCGAGCGCCGAGATGCGCGCGCGGTCGGCGCGGCCGGGGAGGGACTCGCTCCGAAACTCGAGGCCGTCGAAGCGCGCGAGGCCCGAGTACGTGCCCACCCACAGGAAGCCGTCCGCCGTGCTCGCGAGGGCCGTGGTCTCGGCGGTGACGCCCGGCATCCCCGAGAGCAGCGTGGAGCGGCGCATCCAGTCGACGAGCGCGAGGCGCGTGTTCGGCGGCGGCGGCGCGGGCGCAGCGGCGACGGCGAGGGGCATGGCCGCCTGCGAGGCGCGCACGTATGCGAGCGCCGCAACGAGGATCGCTGCGTGCCGCGTCCGTGGTGTTCGCGTGCGAGCCCGCGTCATGGGCGGAGTGGATCAAAGGAAGGCGCCGAAAGGAAGGTCTTTCGGCGTCTCGAGGTCACATCGAGATCGATCCCTTGCGGAACTCGCTCGTGGCGATGTGCACGTTCACGAGCACGGGCACGCCCTTCGCGACGGAGGCCTTTGCCTCGGCCATGGCCCCTTCGAGCTCGGAGCGCTCGCGCACGAGGATTCCCTTCGCGCCGAAGCCCTCCACCACCTTGTGGTAGTCGCTCTTCGCGAGCTCGGTGCCGACCGCGTCGCCGAGGAGAGGCACCTGGTCGCGCGCGATTTGCTGCCAGCTCCCGTCGTTCCCGACGACGCCGATGACCGGGAGGCCGTGGCGCACGTAGCTGTCGTACTCGTTTAGGGTATACCCAAACGATCCGTCGCCATACAGGATCCATACTTCGGAGCTCGGGCGTTGCAGCTTCGCTCCGAGGGCGAAGCCTGCGCCCACGCCCAAGGTGCCGAAGACGCCCGGGTCGAGCCAGGAGAGCGGGCTCCGCGGACGAACGACGTAGCTCGCCGTGCCAACGAAGTCGCCGCCGTCGGCCACGAGGACCGCGTCGTCGG
>CAIOHM010000275.1 GCA_903858055.1 uncultured delta proteobacterium | reverse complement strand
CGATCTGAAGCCCGACACCATCTTCCTGTGCCGCGACGACGATCGCGAGATCGCCAAGGTCGTCGACTTCGGCATCGCGAAGGCCACGAACAACTCGCTCGAGATGGACTCCAAGACCCGCACAGGGTCGCTCCTCGGGACGCCGTATTACATGAGCCCCGAGCAGGCCTCGGGCGCACGGGACAAGCCCGTCGACGCGCGCAGCGACCTCTGGTCCCTCGCGGTCATCGTCTACCAGTGCCTCACGGGCACGCTCCCCTTCGACGGCGACGCGCTCGGCGACCTGCTCGTGAAGATCATCGTCGGGCCGATCCCGAAGCCGAGCAACGTCGTGAACGACCTGCCCCTCGGCTTCGACGACTGGTGGGCCAAGGCCTCGAACCGAGAGCCCTCGCAGCGCTACCAGACGGCGAAGGAGTTCGCCGAGTCCCTCTCGCTCGTCTGCGGCACCTCGCAGATGACCGACGTCATGGACCGCGCGGCCATCCAGAGCGCGCTCGACGCCCGCAGCGCCGCCGATCGCAGCGGCCAGCACGCGATCGGGCCGACGCCCACGGGCGGCACGATGTCGCGCACCATCGGCCAAGACCTCGACGGTCTCGACGCGCTCACTCCGAAGAAGAAGTCCGGCGCGCCGCTGCTCGTCGGCGGGCTGCTCGGAATCCTCGCGCTCGGCGGCGCGTTCATCGCCCTCAAGGGCAAGAGCGAAGCCCCGCCGGTCGCACCCGCTGCAGCGGCGTTGGCCCCCACGCCCGTCGCGGCGCCCGCGGTCGCACCTGCGCCCGAGGCGGCTCACGCCGCTCACGATGCGGGAACCCACGTTGTCGAGCAGGAGAAGAGCGAAGGCGCGGCTCCCGCGATCGCCGCCGCGCCGTCCGCAAAGAAGGCGCGCGGTGCAAGCCTTGCCCCGGCTCCCACGCCGGCGCCAGCCCCCGCCCCCGCGCCGGCCCCCGCCGCGAAGCCGGCAGCGAAGCCCAGCTCCGTCGGCGACGACCTCGGCTTCTAACGCATACGAAGCACAGCCGACGCCAAGACGCAGCACGGTGCTCCGTGTTGCGTCTTTTTCGTGGAGGCGAGGCCCGTCAGTTCACGCGCTTCTTCACGCGCACCGGCACGCCCTTGCGAGGGCGGAGCGTCGCAAAGGGCTCGGGCGTGTCGCGCTCGAGGAGCTCGAAGTCGTGGTCGCGGAACATGGTCGCGAGCACGAGCGGAGCCTCCATGAGCGCGAAGTGGTTGCCGATGCACACGCGCGGCCCCGCGCCGAACGGGAGCCACGCGCTGCGGTGACGCGCGTGCTCCGCCGCGGGAAGGAAGCGATCGGGATCGAAGCGCTCCGGGTCCGGCCACACGCGGGGGTTGCGGTGGAGCGCCCAAGGAAGAATGACGACGTTGGTGAAGCGCGGCAGTCGCACGCCGCCGATCGTCGTCTCACGCTGCGCCGTGCGCCCGAAGAAGTAGACGGGCGGATACACGCGGAGCGCTTCCTTGAACACCCGAAGGCAAACCTCGAGCTTCGGCAGATCGGCCAGCGTGGGACGACGCCCCAGCGCGTCGACCTCCGCGCGCACGCGGGCGTACCACTCCGGGTGGCGGCACAAGAGGTCTACGGTCCAGGCGAGCCCCGTCGCCGTGGTCTCGTGCCCTGCCACGAAGAGCGTGAGGACTTCGTCGCGCAGCTGCTTGTCGCTCATGACGCCGTGGTCGTCGTCGTGCGCATGGAGCAGGCGCGCGAGGAGGTCGTTCTTCCTCGCACCGCTGCGGCGGTCGTCGATCATGTGCTGCACGTGGGCGTCGAGGTGATCGAGCGCGCGCTGGAGGGTGCGCCCCTCGGCACCCGGCAAGAAGAGCGGCATACGCAGCCGCGCCGCGACCTCCTTGAGCTTCGCCCGTACGGGCTCGGGGCTCGCGTCTGAGCTCTTCTCGAGCATACGAGAAGTCACCAAGTGCGCGATCGCAAAAGGCCCCCCGGCCTGCTTGGCCGTCCAATCGAGCGCCATCGTGAGCGCCTCGCCGATCGCGTCGGCCTCGCTGAACGTGTCGGCGTCGAAGAGGGTCTTTCCCGCGATCGCCATCGTGATGCGCGTCGTTTCGCGGAAGATCGGGAGCGAGTCGCCGTCGCGCCACGTGCTCACCTCGCGCTCGGTGCACGCGACCATGTCCTCCGCGTACGAGGCGAGCGCGCCGGGGTGAAAGAGCGGCGCCATGAGCTTGCGCTGGCGCTTCCAGAGTTCACCGTCGCTCGTGAAGAGCCCGTCGCCGGCCAGCGGGTAGAGCGAGAAGCGCAGCATCGCGGACTTGATGAAGTCTGCATGCTTCTCGACGAGGATCTCGTGGGCGATCTCCGGCGTGCCGATCGCGACGACGTCCGCGAAGGGCGTCTTCACACGCGAAAGAGGCCGCGCGGCATCGGCGACGAGGCGCGCGAAGGCGAGGCGGTCTTTGCGGATCAAGGCATTGTGACCGCTCCAGCCCGTCGCCCCCTCGAGCCAGGGGATCTCCTCGAACGCACGGGCGGGTGTTGCAGTGCCACGCGAAGCAACGGTCTCGTCGAGCATGCGCCCACCGTTGCCACGGCACGTTTCGCTGCGCAAACAGCGTTTGCTCGGGGCGGATTCTTTGCGCATCACCGCAGAAAGCTCACGCCGTCGCCGCGCGCGCGCGGTACGCTTGCGGCCGCTCAACCAAGTTTGGAGGACACGAGCATGACCGAACGATTGACCAAGCGGGCGCTGTTCGCCGCGGCGGCGATGCTTGCAGCATGCAGCCAAGGGCAGGGCAGCCCGAGCGCGACGCCCGAGACCCCCGCGTACGGCACCAGCACCGGCGAGCTCGCTTGCGACGCCTACGTGGCGCACGCGAGCGCCTGCATCGAAAAGGGCCGCTTCGGCGTCCCGAGCGCGCGGCGGTCCGAGCTCAAGGTCGTCGAGCGCGCCCTGCGCGATCTCGCGAGCGGCAAGCGCGTCGAGCTCGATCGCAACGCAGTCTGGGCGAGCGCGGTGCGCGTGGCCCGGAGCGAGAAGCGCCTCGCCTCGATGCTCGAGAAGACCGACCCGGTCGAACTCGAAGTCAACGAGGCCGCGATCGACGCGGTGCCCGCCGCGCAGCTCTGCAAGCGCGCCATCGATCAACTCCCCGCGGAATGCCAGTGAGGCGGAGCACCATGAAGACCACCTCCCTGACCGTCCTCACGATGCTCTCGCTCGGCCTCGCCGCGAGCGCATGCAGCTCCGACTCGACCGACCCGGTGAGCCCTGTGGTCGACGCCGCACCGCCCGCGGACTCGGGTCCGCGTGACTCCGGTACTGCCGTGGACGCCGCGAACGACGCGAACGCCCCGGTCGACGCCGCCGCTCCCGAAGACGCCGCGACGCCCGCCGACGCGACCACGCCTTCCGACGCCGCGGCCCCCGCCGATGCGGGCTCCGATGCAACGGTCGTCGCCGACGCCGCCACCGCGATCGATGCGGGCACGGACGCTACCGTGCTCGTTCCCGACGCCGCCGTCGACGCAGGCCCTCCGGCGCCCCCCGGTGCCACGTGCGCGAACGCGCCGGTCATCGCGCCGCCGGTGAGTGCAACCTACACGATGTCCGCCGACTACGGGAACGACTTCACGTCGGGCTCGGGCTGCTACTTCAAGACGGGAAACGACCGCGTCTTCGCCGTGGACGTCCCTGCGGGTAAGCGGCTCTACGCGAGCGTGCGCGGCGTGGGCACCTTCGACCCCTCCATCGCGATCGTCGACGGCGCAGCCACGTGCGCGGCCACGGGCAACGCGTGCCTCGCGGCCGACGACGTGGGCCTCGCGACCTCGCTGAACTTCGTCACCACGACGAACACCGGCTCTGCGACGGCGCGCTACAACATCGTCGTCGATGGCTCCGACACGGCGGGCGACTACGACTTCCGCGCGCTCATCGGCGACCCGCTCGCGGGCGACACGTGCGCGACCGCCGAGGCCATCACGCTCAACAACGGCGCCGCGAACCTCACCGCGCAGACGGTCGAGCTCTACGCCAACGACTACCGCACGGGCACCGGCTGCTCCGGCTTCGGCGGCGGCGAGCGCGTCTACCGCCTCGAGGTCCCCGCGGACACGTCCATCGCGGTCACGCTCACGCCGGAGGCGACCTTCGACGCCGCGCTGAACGTGATCGACGGCGCGGCGGGCGCGACGCCCGAGAGCGCGTGCACCGGTACGATTTCTTGCTCTGCAGCCGCGAACGCCGGCGGCGCGGGCGTGGCTGAACGCCTCGTCTACCGCAACTCCGCGCAGACGCCGAAGGTCGTGTTCTTCACGGTCGACTCGGCGATCTCGACGACGTCCCCGGGCACCTTCTCGCTCGCGGTCGAGGCGCTCCCGCAGACGCCCGGTGACACCTGCGCCACGCTCCCCCGCGTGACGTTCAGCGGCAACACCGCGAGCTTCACGAACCAGTCGCTCCTCTGGGCCCTCAACGACTACGGCACGGGCACGAGCTGCGTGGGCACGGCGGGCGCCGATCGCGGGTACCTGCTCGAGATCCCCGCAGGAAAGATCCTCACCGTGCAGACCACGGCGACGGGCAGCACCGACGCCGGCGCATCGACGCTCGACCTCGCGCTGAACCTGCAGACGGAGGCCTCGTGCGGCACGGGCACGCGCACCTGCCTCCGCGGCGCCGACAGCACGGGCGCCGTCGAGCGACTCGTCTACGCAAACGGTGGCACGTCGGCGCAGAGCGTCGTGCTCTTCGTCGAGACCGCCTCGACGACGGTCCCCGCGCCGGGCACCTACGACATCACGTTCACCCTGAGTGATCCTCCCTCCGGCGACACGTGCGCCTCGGCGACGACCCAGGTTGGCCCTGGAACGTACCCGGGCCAGACGCTCATCGACTACCAGAGCGACTACGGCTCGGGCACGGGCTGCGTGAGCGCGAGCGGACCCGATCGCCTCTACCTCGTGCGCGTCCCGAACGGCGAGCGCGTGACCGCGACGGTGACGCCCGATCCGCTCGACGGCGGCACGAACTGGAACCCGTCGATCAACTTCATGGAGCCGACCGCGGGCTGCGTGGCGACGAACCGCGTGTGCATCACGGGCAAAGACTCGGCGAGCACGGGTGCCGCCGAGAGCCACTTCTGGACGAACAACACGGGCGCCGACAAGGACATCTACGTCGTCGTCGAGACGGCGACCACGACCGCGCCTGCGGTCGGTGTCACGCGTGGCTTCACGCTCGACCTCGCCGTCGCACCGCCTCCTCCTCCGCCGCCGGGTGAGCTCTGCTCGAACGCGCAGGTGCTGACGAGCGCGACCCCGCTCACGGACCAGACCCTCATCGGCTACGCGAACGACTACGGCTCCGTCACGAGCTGCTCCGGCGGCGCGGGCCCCGATCGCGTCTACAAGATCACCGTTCCGGCCGGTGAGCGCCTCACGGCTACCGTCACGCCGACCATCCCCGATGGCGGTTCGACTTGGGACCCGTCGATCAACCTGATGAGCGCCACGCAGTGCGCTGCGACGACACGCACGTGCCTCGCCGGCTCGGACTCCGGCTTCTCGGGCCAAGCCGACTCCGCGGCGTGGACGAACACGGGCAGCGCGCCCGTCGACGTCTTCGTCGTTGTCGAAACCTACAGCTCGACGGACCCGGCTGCCGGCGCGACGCGCTCGTTCACGATCAGCGCGACGACCGCCCCAGTGGCCCCCGCGCCGCCCGAGGACGTGTGCACCGACACCTCCACGGCCTACTCGACCACCACGACGCTCACCGGCCAGTCGCTCGCGACCTTCGCGAACGACTACGCCTCGGCGAACGGCTTCTCCTGCGACTTCTACAGCGGCCCCGATCGCATGATCCGCGTGCAAATCCCCGCCGGAAAGACGCTCACGGCCACGGTCACGCCGGACGCCAGCTGGGACCCGACCATCGGCATCATCCTCGGCAACGCCGCGGTGTGCACGGGCTCGATCACCTGCGTCGACACCGCCGACACGGGGCTTAGCGGGGACCCGGAGACGGCCACGTACACGAACGCGACCTCCGCGGCGGTCGATGCCTTCGTCCTCGTCGAGAGCTACACCACCGGCACCTCGGCGACCTACGGCTACGATCTCGCGCTGACCTTCACCCCTTGAGGTGAGGCCCTGGCCCCGCGCGTTGCCCTCGAGGCGATGCGCGGGGCCTTTTTTTTCGTGCCTCCGGGGCTGTGTTCTCCCTCGATTGTCGGTACTTTGGCCTCATGCGGTTTCGTTCGTCGCCGTCGGCCACATCCCTCTTCGTCGCGCTCACCACCCTCGCCTCGCTGCCGCTGCTCCACGCGTGCGGCGGTGGGGCCTCGACCGACGACGGCTCCCTCTTCCCGGTCGATGGCGACGGCGGTTTCGTCGTCGACGCCGGTCGCGCGGACACGGGCTCGAGCGACGCGGCTCGTGACAGCGGCACCGACGCGCGCATCGCAAACCGTGCGATCAACGTGACCGTCTCAGGGCTCCTCGGCTCGGGGCTCGTGCTCCAGAACTCGGGCGGCGATGATCTCGCGATCCCCACGAACGGGCGCTACTCGTTCGCCACCTCACTCGCGTTCGGCGACGCGTACGCCGTCGCGGTGCGCACGAGCCCCGAGGTCCCGACCCAGGCGTGCACGGTCGTCGGCGGGAGCGGCACCGTGGGGAGCGCGGAGATCAACGTCGTCGTGAACTGCGTCACCGAGCGCTTCACCATCGGCGGCACCGCGAACGGCGTGCTCGGCGGTGGTCTTGCACTCTACAACAACGGTGGCGACACCCTCACCGTCACGGCAAACGGCGCCTTCGCGTTCTCGCAGCCCGTCGAGAGCGGCCGCGCCTTCGTCGTCAGCGTCGCGACGCAGCCCACGAGCCCGGCGCAAACCTGCTTCGTCGCCGGCGGCTCCGGCACGGTCGGGAGCGGCAACGTCACGACGGTCGCGGTCAACTGCGCCACGAACAGTTACTCGGTCGGCGGCAGCGTCACGGGCCTCGACGGTTCCCTCACGGTCGAGCTCCGCGAGACGGGCTCCGCCCCGAGCACGATCGACGCAGGAGCGTACGACGCAGGTACGCCCGATTCGGGCACGAGCGACAGCGGCGTCGACGCGGGTCCCGTGACCCCCGGCGTGCAGACGGCCGTGCTCACGGCGAACGGAACGTGGGCCTTTCCGAGCCCGCTCGTCAGCGGCACGCGCTTCGAGGTGACGCTGAAGCGCCAGCCCTCGCAGCCGCTTCAGAACTGCGTCTTCGTGCGACGCGAGCAAGGCGACGCCGGTGCTCCGGTTGCACTCTACACGGGCACCATCGAGGCTGCGGACATCCGCGATGTCGACATTGCGTGCACGACGCGCACCTTCACGGTCGGCGGCGTTGCCAACTGGCTCGGCGGCACCCTCGTCGTGCAGAACGGCACCGACGCCGTGACGCTCACCGCGCCCGCGGGACAGTACGCCTCTCAGAACTTCACGCTCCCGACGGCGATCGCCTCCGGCCGATCGTACACCGTGAGCGTCCCCGCCACGCCCGCGACGCCTCCGCAGTCGTGCACGGTGACGAACGCCGCGGGCACCGTGACCGCGAACAACGTCGCCAACGTGGTCGTGAACTGCACGCTTGCCGCATGCGCCTCCGGCACCGCCAACTGCGACGGAAACCTCCTCAACGGCTGCGAGACGAACACCGAGACGAGCGTTGCCAACTGCGGCGCGTGCGGCAGCGCGTGCACCACGACGAACGGCACGCCGGCCTGCGTGAGCGGGGTCTGCGCGGTCGGCGCGTGCAGCGCGGGTTATGCAGACTGCAACGGTCTCGCGGTCGACGGCTGTGAGGTCAACACGCGCACGAGCACGTCGAACTGCGGCGCCTGCGGCTCCGTGTGCAACCCGGCGAACGCGAACGGTGCCGCCTGCACGAGCGGCGCGTGCACCTTCACGACCTGCGCTTCGGGCTTCGCCAACTGCGACAACAGCGTCGCCACGGGCTGCGAGGTCGACGTGACCGCAAGCCTCACGAACTGCGGCGCCTGCGGCTCCGTGTGCGCGCTCGCCAACGCAACGAGCGCCTGCGTCGCGAGCACCTGCACGCTCGCGGCCTGCGCGGCGGGGTACTACAACCTCGACGGGAACGCGGCGAACGGCTGCGAGTACGCGTGCACCTACTCGAGCGCCATCGACCTCCCCGACGACGGCTTCCTCGACAGCAACTGCGATGGCATCGACGGCACCATCACGAGCGCGATCTTCGTCGCGCCTGGCGGCAACGACGCGAACCCGGGCACGAAGGCGCTCCCCAAGCAGACGCTCATCGCCGGCGTGACCGCGGCCGCGGCGCAAGGCAAGGACGTCTACGTCTCGGGCGGCACCTACACCGGCTCGCTCACGCTCGCGAACGGCGTCTCGATCTACGGCGGCTACGACGTCAACGCGAACTGGGCGCGCTCGGGCACGCCCGTCGTGATCGTGCGCGAGACCTCGCCGTCGGGCGGCAACCTGATCGCCGCGGCGGGCCTGAACCTCACGAGCCCCACGGTCCTCGATCGCCTCACGATCCAAGCGGCCACCACCACGAGCCCCGGCGTCTCGGTCTACGGCCTTTGGTGCAGCAACTGCGTCGGCCTGACCGTGAAAAACTCGAGCGTCGAGGCGGGCAGCGCCGGCAACGGTGCGAACGGAAACGCGGGCGCCACCGGCCCGAACGGCGCCGTGGGCTCGAGCGGCCAAGCGGGCAACATCGACGGCAGCGGCGGCGGTGCGGGCGGCAGCGGCGCGAGCGGCGTGCTCTGCGAAGCGGGTACCTCGAACGTGAGCGGGCGCGGCGGCAACGGGGGCGCCGGTCGTTATGCGAACGATGGCAACGGCGGCGCGTACGGAGTCGCCGGCGGAGGGCCACTCGGCACCGGTGGCGGCGGCGGCGGCTACGGCGGGGCGGGCGGCGCCTGGGACAACCCGGGCCTGCCTGGCTCTTCTGCTGGGCCGGGTGGCAGCGCGGGTGTGGGCACGAACGGCGGCGGCGGCAGCGGCGGATCGTTCGTCGCAAGCTTTTGGCAAGGCAGCGCCGGGGCCGCAGGCGCGCGCGCCAACAACGGTGGCGGCGGCGGCGGCGGTGGGGCCGGCGGCGGCCAAGACTGCTTCTTCTTCTGCTCGGCCGGTACCGGCAACGGCGGTGGCGGCGGCGGAAGCGGCGGCTGCGGCGGGGCGGGCGGCGGTGGCGGCGGGGCCGGTGGCGGCTCGTTCGGCGTCGCGCTCGTGAGCTCCTCGGGTGCTACGCTCACCAACACGACCGTGCGCGCGGGCAATGGCGGAGCCGGCGGTGCGGGCGGCGGCGGCGGCAACGGCGGCCTCGGTGGCAACCCCGGAAACGGCGCCCCCTCGGGCGGCGAGGTCGGCTCGGGTGGCAACGGCGGGCGCGGCGGCGACGGCGGTCGTGGCGGCCACGGCGGCGGCGGCGCGGGCGGACCGAGCTACGCGCTCTACAAGTCCCCGAACACCCAAACGATCACGCTCACGGGCACGACGCTCATCGCCGGCTCGGGCGGCAGCGGCGGCACCTCGAGCGGGAGCGCAGGCTCGGCAGGAGCCAGCGGCCAAAGCAACTGACGTTGCGCGCCCCAGGCTCCCCGTGCGAACGTAAGGCGCGATGATGAAGCCACGGCTCGCCCTCGTGACGGACGATCGCATCGTCTCGATGCTGGCGAACCGCGCCCTCGTGGACGACTTCGAGGTGCGCGTCTTCCAGACGACCCAAGACGAGCCGCTCGAGGCGATCGGGGCCTTTGGGCCGCTCGTTGTCCTCGTGCGCGACGTGCTCGCGAACGGGTCGGCGCTCGAGGTCATCGGCGCACTCAAGCCCGACGCGCGCCTCTCGGAGACCCGCTACGTGGTGCTCTCGAACGCGGGCGAAGACGGCGAGCAGTTCCTCGCAGGCGGCGCAGCGGCGTTCGTGACGATCCCGTTCACCTCGGACCACCTACGTGACACTGCCGTTCGCGTGGCCCAAGACACGCGGACCATCCTCTACGTCGAAGACAGCCGCGTGCTGCACCGCCTCGTCGTGCCGCCGCTCCTCGAGGAGGGCTACGAGATCATCGAGACCTACAACGGGCGCGAGGCGCTCGAGGTGCTTCAGACCGGGCGCCCCGTGGATCTCATCCTCTCGGACATCGACATGCCCGAGATGGACGGCCTCGCGTTCTGCACCGCCGTGAAGAGCGACGCCCGCTACCGCACGATCCCCCTCGTGCTCCTCACCGCTCGCGACGGCGACGAGGCCGTTCACGCAGGCTTCGCGGCCGGCGCGGACGACTACCTGATGAAGCCGGTCGTCGTGCCCGAGATGCTCGCGCGCATCCAGCGTTTCCTCGGTCAAGAAAGCGAGCAGCGCGACGAGCGCGTGCTCGTGGTCGACCCGGATGCATCGACGGCGCGCATCGTGGAGCGCGGTCTCGCGACCCATAGCCTCGGCTGCGACTTCGCCGAAGACGCCGAGACCGCACGGGCCATGCTCGAGACCGGTCGCTACGCGCTCGCGATCGTCGAGTGCCGCCTCGCGCACGGCGACGGTGTCACGTTGGTGCGCCAGCTGCGGGAAGCACCCCGTACGCGTGAGCTCCCCATCATCATGACGAGCGAGTCCGACTCGCTCGGCGAGCAGGTCCGCGTGCGCTCCGTCGGCCCGCAGTCGTTCGTCGTGAAGCCCTTCGCGCCCGATCGCCTCCTCGCGGAAGTCGAGCGAACGCTGGCGAACGCGCGCCACCGCCGCCACGTCGCGGCCATGCGCGGCTACCTCTCCGAAGGCGCGATTCAGGCCATCGAGCGCCGCACGAACGTCGGCGACGACGAGCCGCGTGCCGAGGCTACGTTCCGCACGATCTTCTTCCTCGACATCGTCGGCTTCACGTCGCTCTGCGAGGCGCTGTCGCCGCTCGCGGTCGTCCGCTTCCTCAACGCGTTTTTCGATGAGGTCGTGCCCGTGCTCACGCGCCACGGCGGCTCGATCGACAAGTTCATCGGCGACTGTGTCATGGCGCTCTTCCCGCGCGAGCTCTCGGGGCCGAAGCGTGCGGTCTCGGCGGCCCTCGAAATCCTCGAGCGGCTCCCGGCGCTCCGCGAAAAGACGGGCATCGACGTCCACGTGCGCGTCGGCATCAACGCGGGTTCGGTGCTTCTCGGCGACATCGGCAGCACGCACCACCGCCGCGACTTCACGGTCATCGGCGACCACGTCAACGTCGCCGCGCGCCTCCAGTCGAACGCGGGGGTCGACGAGGTCTACGTGAGCGAATCGGTGGCCAAGCAGCTCGGGCCGAGCTTCGTGCTCAGCCCCGTTGGCGAGCTCCCAGTCAAGGGTCGCCGCGAACCCGTACGCTCCTTCCGCGTGCAGAGCGACGGCCCTATACCGCCTTCGGCGCCGGCTTCCACGAACGCGAGCGAGTGACCCCGTGCGAGCATCGCGGGCGCCGCAGCGCTGGTCGCTGACTCCGGGGGCGAGCGCGCCGGCCCTCGAGACCGAACAGACAGCCTTGCGCGAGGCGGCGCAGTCTCGCTTGGCCGAAGTGTCGCACCGGTTGCGCGTCGTCGGAGCGACCACCTGGCTCGCCATCGCCGTGGCCTTTGGCACGGCGACAGGGAACCCCGGGTACCTGCATCAGAGCACGTGGGTCGCGGGCTACCTCGCTGCGAGCGTCGCGCTCGCGTTCGCCACCAGGCGCTACGAGCCGCTGCGCAAGCACGCCGCGAAGCTGATCGCAGGGCTCGACGTCCCCTTCGTCACCGCCGCGCAGTACGCGATCCTCGCCGAACGCGCCGGCGACAACCACCCGACCACGGTCGCGGCGGCGCTCTACGTCGTGCTCATCTTGACCAGCGTGACGGCGCTCGATCCACGATCGATCGCCCTCGTGACCGGCGCGGCCGCGCTCGGGCAAGCGCTCCTCAACGCGCGCTCGAGCATCGCGTTCGCCGACGGCGTCTCGAACGTCGCCATCATCCTCGTCGCGGGGAGCGTCGCGATCGCGGTCGCTCGCTTCTGCACCGATCTGCTCGCGAGCGTCGCTTCCTCGCGCTCCGCCGCCGACAAGCTCGCGCGCTATTTCTCGCCGGAGGTCGCGCGAGCGATCGCCGCCGAAGGATCTCGCCTCCAAGATCGGCGCGAGGTCACGGTGCTCTTCGTCGACGTACGCGGATTCACGACGCTCGCCGAGGCGAGCGAGGCGAGCGAGGCCGTGGCGATCCTCAACGAGTACTTCGAAGAGCTCGTCGAGTGCGTGTTCGCGCACGGCGGAACGCTCGACAAATACCTGGGAGACGGCCTCCTCGCTTACTTCGGCGCGCCGCGCCCGAGCGCAAGCCACGCCGACGACGCGCTCAAGTGCGCCGCCGCGATGCTCGACACCGTGGACACGGTGAACCAACGGCGACGGGCCCGTGGCGAGCGGACCCTGCGCATCGGCATCGGAATCCACAGCGGACCCGCGGTCATTGGTGACATCGGTGCACGCCGACGACGCGAGTTCACCGTGGTGGGCGACACCGTCAACGTGGCGTCGCGCGTGGAGAGCCTCACGAAAGAGTTCGACGTGTCGCTCGCGTGCACCGAAAGCACGCGCGCTCTTGCACGCGAACCGATGGCTTGGCGCGACCTCGGCGTCACGCGGGTGCGCGGCCGGGAGCGCGACGTGCGGCTTTGGACCCTCGACCGCGACGCGTGAAGCGCTACGCCCGGTAGGCGATGCGATCGTCCTCGAGCGTCGAGACCTCGAAGATGTCGGCGCACTTCGCGCAGCGCCACGAGACCTGCGTCGGCGTCGCCGTGCCGCCCCAGATGAGGTAGAGCAGCCCCCACAGCGAGTAGTCGCGCTCGACGATCACGTCTTCGGAGTCACGCGTCGAGGCCTTGCAGCGGCAACGCAGGTCCGCCTCCGCTTCGCTCACTGAGCGCCCCCGACGCCGCACGGCGCACGGCACTGGGTCGCGGCGAAGGCGCAGCTGCCGACGTCTTGCAGCGCGGGGCTCGCGCCGCCCGAGATTTGCTGACCGCACACGAGCGCCGACTGGCCCGCGTTCAGGCAGTCGAAGAGCTCGTTCGCGGCGACGTTGCACTCGCACTCGGCGTCGCAGGCGGCGACCTCGTTCGGGCACGCCGCGAGGATGCACGCCGCGCACGCGCCCACGGTCCCGCCCGCGTCCGTGCCGATCGCCGCGTCGGGCACGCCGGCTCCGACGATGCTCGGACCGGGGACGCACGCGTCGGGCGCGGGTGGCGCCGCATCGGGCACGGGACGTCCGGCGTCACGACCCGCGTCGATGGATCCGTCGGCCTTCGCGGCGTCCGTCGCCACGGCGGCGTCGGCGGCCGGCGCTTCATCGACCGCCGAAGCGCAGCCTTGCGCGAAGAACGGGACGGCGACGAGGACGAGCGAGGAGAGCGAGAGGGCCTGCAGCGACTTCATTGAGCACCTTGCTAGCGGCCCGCTTCGAACGCGTCACGCCGAAAGCAACGGCCTCCGAAGTGCAGGTTTTTCGCTCACGCCCGCGCCCTGCTCAGGTCACGCCCGGGGCCTCGCGGCCCGTCGCCTCGACGTACTCGCCGTAGCCGCCACCGTAAACGCGCACGCCGTCGGGGCTGACCTCGAGGACGCGGTTCGAGAGCGCGCGCAAGAAGTGACGGTCGTGGGAGACGAAGAGCATCGTGCCCTCGAAGTTCGCGAGCGCCTTGAGGAGGATCTCCTTGGTGCCCATGTCGAGGTGGTTGGTCGGCTCGTCGAGGACGAGGAAGTTCGGCGGATCGAAGAGCATCTTGGCGAGCGCCACGCGGGCCTTCTCTCCACCCGAGAGGACGCGGATGCGCTTGTCCGTGTCGTCGCCGCTGAAGCCGAAGGCGCCCGCGAGCGTACGGAGGGTGCCGATGTTCGAGTTCGGGAAGGCCGTCTGAAGGTTCTCGATGATCGACTCGTCGCCCTCGAGGGACTCCATCGCGTGCTGCGCGAAGTAGCCCATTTTCACGCTCGCCCCGACGCTCACGCTGCCCACGTCGGGGTTCGTGAGGCCCGCGACGAGCTTGAGCAGCGTGCTCTTGCCTGCGCCGTTCACGCCCATCACGCACCAGCGCTCGCGGCGACGCACGAGCAGGTCGAGGTTCGTGTAGATGGTCTTCTTGCCCCACGACTTCGAGACGCTCTCGACCTTCGCGACGTCTTCACCGGAGCGCGCGGGCTCGCGGAAGTCGAACTCGATGACCTTGCGGCGTCGCGGCGGCTCGACCTTCTCGATCTTCTCGAGCTTCTTCACGCGCGACTGCACCTGCGCCGCGTGGCTCGCGCGGGCCTTGAAGCGCGCGATGAACGCCTCTTCCTTCGCGAGCATCGCCTGCTGACGCGCGAACTGCGCCTCCTGCTGGGCGTCGGCGATGGCGCGCTGCTTCTCGTAGAAGTCGTAGTTGCCCGAGTAGGTCGTGAGCTCGCCGCCGTCGATCTCGACGATCTTCGTCATGAGACGGTTCATGAAGTCGCGATCGTGCGAGGTCATGACGATTGCGCCCTCGAAGTCCCGCAAGAAGCGCTCGAGCCAAACGATGCTCTCGATGTCGAGGTGGTTCGTTGGCTCGTCGAGCAGCAGCGCGTCGGGCTTCATGAGCAGAATACGGGCGAGCGCGACGCGCATCTTCCAGCCGCCCGAGAGCTTCGCCACATCGTCGTCGATGCTCTCCGGCGCGAAGCCGAGGCCGTTGAGGATCTCGCGCGCCTTCGCTTCGAGGGCGTAGCCGCCGAGCTCGTCGAAGCGCGCTTGAACTTCGCCGAAGCGCGTGACCAGCGTGTCGAGTTCATCCATGCGGGACGGGTCCGCCATCGCGTGCTCGAGCTCGTGGAGCTCCGCGCCGCACTCGGAGACCTCACCGGCTCCCGCGAGCGTCTCCGCGAGCACCGACCGCCCCGCCATCTCGCCGACCTCCTGCGAGAAGTGGCCGATGGTCACGTTGCGGTCGACGTGCACCTGACCGCCGTCGGGCTCCTCCTGCTTCATGACCAAGCGGAAGATGGTGCTCTTGCCCGAGCCGTTCGGGCCCACGAGGCCTACGCGGTCCCCTTTGTAGACGGCCATCGAGGCGTCCAAGAAGAGGATTTGCTGACCATGCTGCTTGGAGACGTCGTCGAGCCGAATCATCGCAGCGCGCTCATAGCAGGCTGCTCACGAAAGGGCGAACGGACCCGCTCCCCCGTCAGCCGCCGTCGTCTTCGTCTTCGGATCGCCGAAGCATCGTGTACGCCAGCGCCGCCGCACACGCGTCGCATTGGCGCACACGCTCGAACTCCACGCGCTCGCCGCGGCGCCAGGCGAGGCTGCCGTCCGTTCCCGCTTCTGCTTCGGCACCCGAGCGCACGTCGAGCGGCTCCCCGCAGAGGGCGCACACGGAAGCGTCTTCGAGCCCACGCACGCTCCGCAGCGACGCGCTCCGAAACGGCGGCGACGAGGGCGCCGTCGCACGCGACGAACGGAAAGGCTTGTGCCGCGAATCGACCACGGGCGCAGCATAGCACCCACGCCGACCCAGGGCTCTCGTCAGCGACGCGAATAGAGGATCGCCGCCACGAGCGCCAACACGCTCGAGACGAGGAGCGCGAGGATCGAGCGCGGAAGCGGTTCGCGCGGCGTCGGCTCGCTCGAAGGCGCAGGGATGGGGATCGCCGAGAAAACACCGGTCTGCATGCGCGGCGTGCTGCGCAGGCGATCGGCCGTGGCGCTGAGGTTCATGGCGTCCGCCGCAGCGGCCATGATGCCGGAGCCGTGGAGCGTCGAGACCTCTTCGACCTCGGGGAGCGCATACTTTCGGTACACGAGCGGGAGGTCGCTCGAGGAAGGGTTGCGAAGACCCCCTTCGAAGAAGGCAACGATGACCGTGATGTTGTCGTGGCCGCCGTTCGCGTTCGCGCGATCGATGAGCACCTGCGCGGCCTCGGCGGGCGTGGCCGCGGCGACGAGCATCTTGCGAATCTCCTCGTTGCGCACCATGCCCGAGAGGCCGTCGGAGCAGAGCAGCACCCGGTCACCGGCACGAAGCTCGGCGTACGTGAGATCCACCTGCACGTGGTCGGAGGTGCCGAGCGCCTGCAAGATGATGTTGTTGTGCTCGAAGGTCTCGGCTTCCTCTTCCGTGAGCTGACCGGCCTCGATGAGCTGGTTCACGAGCGACTGGTCACGTGTAACCTGCACGAGCTTCTCTTCGCGGAGCACGTAGGCGCGCGAGTCGCCGACCTGCGCGAGGAAGAGCATCTCGTCGACGAGGGCCGCCGCGGTGACCGTGGTGCCCATGCCGCGACGCGAGCGGTCGGCGCGGGCTGCCTCGAAGATGCGGAAGCCCGCCTCTTCGACGGAGCGCACGAGGCGACGCGCGATGCCGTCGCGGTCGAGTGGGGCCTCGAGAGGAAGGCCCGCGAGGACGTGCTGGTGAATGACGTCGACGGCCATCTGGCTCGCGACCTCGCCCGCCGCCGCGCCGCCCATGCCGTCGCACACGGCGAGGAGAAGACCATGGCCACCGAGGACGACCGACGTACCGTAGGCGTCAGGGCCGCCGCGCTGGCCGCGCGACAGATCGGCGACGAGGAAGTTGTCTTCGTTGTGCTCGCGCTCGCGGCCGACGTCGGTCTTGCCTTGCACCTCGAGGGCGATCGGCACGAGCGACGGCGGAGCGTCGACGAGGTCGATGCTTGGAAGCGACTTCACGCTCTCGGGGGACTCGCTCACGCGTCGCCTCGATTCTCGAGGCGCTCGAGGCGGATGCGTTGCTGGCCGACGCGGATTTGCGCGCCGCTCGGGAGACCGACGCGGCCCCGCACGCGCACGTAGGTGCCGTTCGAAGAGCCCAGGTCGAGGATCTCCGCATGGCCGCCAGCGATGCGGATTTCGGCGTGGCGACGCGAGAGGTGCGGGTCGTCCGAGAAGACGAAGTCCGCCGCCTCACGGCCGATCAACACCGAATCCATTCCGATCACGTACGTGCTCCGCTCCACGGCGTCACACGTTACCTCGACCAGGCGGCCGAGGCGCGCTTTTGCGGGGGACCCGAACACATTTGTTTCTCCCTCGACCGCCCCCGGAAGGACGCCGCCCGCCAGGAGCTCGAAGCGCAAGACCTGGGCGCCGAGGAGCACGACATCACCGGAAACGAGCGCGGCGGGAGCGTGGGCCGTGAGCCGCAAGAAGACGCCGTTGAGCGAGCCGAGGTCTTCGAGGTCGACGCCGGATTCGGTGACGCGCAAGGTGAAGTGCACCGGCGACACGAAGGGGTCGTCGGCCAGTGCCGCCGTGCCGCGACGCCCTACCTCGAGCGTCTCGGAGAACGAGCCCATGGCCTTTTCGGAGCCGTCGTTCAGCAGGTGCACGAGGCGCCACGTCGGGAGCGCGGGCACGGGCGCAGGCGGCGCGAGGTCCATCGGGAGCGCGGGAGCGCGCGGCACCTCGAACGGATCGAGGGCCGGGCGGGTCTTGTACGCGGGCGGCGGCGGCAGCGACGAGGGCGCGCGAGACGGCGTCCCGAGCGCCGATGGGGGCGGTGGGATCTCGACCTCGGCCGCGTGCGGGGCGAGCTGCACCTGAAAGGCACCACACGAACTGCATGTGCGCGCGAGCGGTTCGACAGGGCTCGCGCACGCGATGCAGCGCACCGTCGCGGCGGAGGAGGGCGGCGGCGCGGGAACGGTCCCGTGACGGGGGGCGCCACCGATCGGAGCGAACGGGCTCGCGATCGCGCCGGGCGATGACGCCGGCGGACCCGAAATCGGCGCGGGCTCGTGCGCCGGAGCGACGAGGTCGCCGACCGCGAAGCCACACGAGCCACAGAAACGCTGCCCCGCGGGGACGGACTCCGCGCACGACGGGCACGCGAGGTCTTTCGCGACCACCTCCGCGCGCATCACACGGGCGCCACACTCGCCACAGAAAGGAAGTGCCGCGTCGACCGAGGCTCCGCAGGAAGAACAGTTCACGCGTTGGATGGGACCGCAGGTCGACCTCGTTCGTCAAGCGAGCGCGCATCGTTCGAGAGGTTGACACCGCGTCGCCGCGTCGCTTATCGCTCCCCCCATCCAGACGGCATGGAGCCGCGCTGTTCTCGCCAGAGCTCGACGATGGAAATCACGCTCGACAAGAAGGCCCTGAAGCTCATTCGCGCCTCCGCCGAAGATGCGGTGGAAGAAGGCGACACCGAGTCGCTCCGCGAAGACATCTACGAAGCGTTCTCCGAGGACCAAATCGAGCAAATCGATCGTCGCCTCGAAGGCAGCGACTTCATGGAATTCCTCACGGACCTCCTCGAAGACTGGTCGCAAGACGACGCCGACGAGCTCCTCGAGCTCCTCGAGTCGAAGCTCTCCGAAATCGACCTCGATCTGCGCTTCGAGAAGGCAACGGCTGCGGCCGCGGACGACGACGAAGACGACGAAGACGACGACTTCGATGACGACGAAGACGAGGACGAGGAGGACGAAGACGAAGAAGACTTCGACGACCTCGACGAAGAGGAAGAAGAAGACGACGACGAATGACGTCTCCGCCCCCGACCGCCTCGCGCGTTCGGGGGTTTTCTCGTCTTGGTACGGCCCCGCTCAGCGCTTCTTCGGCGCGCCGCGGTGGCGTGCGGCGCTCACACGCGCTTCTCGGCGCATGTGGATCGGCAGGCTGCCCTTGCCCGTCGCGGGAGGCACGAGCGCCTTCGGGCCCGAGCCGATGAGGTCTTTGCGCCCCGCCTCCACGAGCGCGTCCGCCACCCGGACCGTCGTGGCGACGTCGTCCTCGCCCCCCATCAGGATCGGCACGATCCCGGCATCGGCCGCGTGGCGGCGGAGGTCT